>JBKDZK010000427.1:0-2671 GCA_047971205.1 Draconibacterium sp. | reverse complement strand
TTGCTATTGGCCGCTTTGGTCCGTATGTGCGCCACGACAATAAATTTGTTTCACTCGGAAAAGAAGATGATCCTTATTCTGTAGGCTTGGGAAGAGCAGTGGAGCTTATTGAAATCAAACGCGAGAAGGACAAGAATGCGGTGGTGAAAGTATTTCAGGAAGATGCTGAGCTGCAAATCCTCAACGGAAGGTGGGGACCATATATTAAATACAAGAAGAAGAATTTTAAAATTCCGAAATCAGCGAAAGCAGAAGAACTTTCCTTTGAAGACTGCATGAAGCTAGTAAGTGCAGCTCCGGCAACAAAAAGTACGCGAAGCAGAAAAAAATAACGGAAGAGGGCAGGTGATTTGGTCATTTGCCCTTATTTTTAGCCAAAAAACATGGACCTGAAACCTTATTTCGATGCTGTTGATTTTTCCACTTATCCTGAAAAATCGCGTCTGAACTGGAAACAGACACTGGGAGCTGTTATCGAAAAAAATACGCAGGCGTTGAATGAATCAACCCTGACGAAGGTGGAAGTGGCCCTGATTGGCCTTCCGTTTGAAACGCATGAGAACAGTTGTGTTCATAACTCGGTTGCGGATTCTATCCGGGCAGAGTTGTATCAACTGGCAGTTCCCGGTAAATTGAATATCATCGATTTGGGAAACCTGAAAGAAGCGCAGAGTCATAAAGGAAACTACCTGGCTTTACGCGACATTGTTGATTATCTTACGGAAATTAACATAAGCTGTTTGCTGTTGGGCGGCAGTCAGGATTTTTCTTATGGCGTTTGCCAGGCATTCAGAAACAATAAAATGTTTTCCTTTAGTGTGATAGATGCCTTTCTGGATGTAAAGAAAGGTGTTGAAAGTTTTCAGCCCGACAATTATTTATCGCGCATTTTTAGCAAGCAGCCCGGTATTTTTGGCTTTAACCTGTTGGGGTACCAGCGTCATTACGTTCCCGATCAGCTTTTCAGTAAAACAAATGGAGTGGGGAACCACCTGGGATTAGGTCAGTTACATGGAAATCCTTTGCTGGCAGAACCTGTTTTCAGAAACAGTGATTTTGTATCCTTTGATTTTGGTACGCTGAAATTTTCGGAAACCTATGGTAAGCAAAAGCTTCCGAACGGTTTATACAGCGAAGACATTTGCCAGCTGGCAAGGTATGCCGGGTTGAGTACAAGGTTGAAGGTATTGGGGATCTTTGAGGTTCAGGAAGATGACGGATTAACAGGGATTAATATTCAGCTTGCAGCACAGGCAACCTGGTATTTTCTGGAAGGAATGATTCAGCAAAGCCGTATGAAACCAGAAGATCAGGAAGGCTTTATTATACATAAAGTAGAGGTGTGGCAGGTAGAAACACCCTTGGTATTTTACGAGAACAAGGAGAACGGTCAGTGGTGGATGCAACTGCAGTCGTTTGATAATTCGTTCCTCTATTTTGCCTGTTCAGAACAGGATTTTATTGATGCCAGCCTCAATGAAATCCCGGAGATGTGGTTGAAGTATGTTCAAAAAATCGATGAAATATTAAAATAATACACTTTTCAGAACGTTCTTTGCATACCTTGTTAACAGAAAATTGTTACAAACAACAATAATTTTGTTTCTTTGGCGGGGCAATAAATGGCTAAATTGCCACATGAAAAGAGAGTATGAAGAAAACGGTTTCTTTACTATATTTGCTGCTATTGGTTCACTTTGTGGTTTTCGGTCAGCAAGACCCTCAATATACAAACCACATGTATTACAAATTGGGGGCAAATCCGGGGTACGCCGGATCGGAAGGAGCCATTAGCGGACTTATATTGAATCGTTACCAATGGGTTGGATACGGGGGAGGAGAACCAAAAACCATGGTTTTTAGTGTGGATGCGCCCATTAAGGCGTTTGGAGCCCCCGGAGGACTTGGGTTAAATATTGTGAGAGACCAGTGGGGATATTTTAATAATATGTGGGTCAACTTAAATTATTCCTACAAACTTAAAACGGGATTTGGAACACTTGGAATAGGAGTTTCCCCGGGGTTCTTTAATTTTAATATTAATCCGGATCAAGGATGGCTAACTTCCGACAATGTGTGGGAAGGAAGATATGACTTAGGTTCAGGAACCGGAGATGCTTTTATTCCAGAAGAACAAACGAGTCAACTGGCTTTTGACGTGGGGCTTGGAGCTTATTTATACTCAAGAGATTATTTTCTGGGGGCATCAGCAAGTCACTTGAACCAGGCTCCCATAAAGTATGACGATTTGGAGATTTACTATTTGGTAAGAAGTTATACATTAATGGGAGGATACAATATAAAGCTGTCTGATCCGTTATTTCAGTTGCGGCCGTCGTTCTTGTTTAAATCCGACCTTGCCAGCTGGCAGTTGGATTTAAACGCAAATGTTGTGTATGATGATAAATTCTGGGGCGGATTGTCTTACAGAGTGCAGGATGCGGTAGCATTGTTGATGGGACTCGAGTTGTTTAACGGATTGAGAATTGGCTATTCTTTTGACCTGGCCACTTCAGCCGTGAGACGGAACTCTTTGGGTTCTCACGAGTTTTTTGTAAGTTATTCGATCAATGTGGAAAGAAGTCGCAACCAGAAATATAAGAGTATTCGGTTTTTGTAAACTAGAATAAACAACACGGGTGTTTGAATGAGGCATATATATAATGTTGAA
>JBKDZK010000426.1:0-2692 GCA_047971205.1 Draconibacterium sp. | reverse complement strand
GGACAAAACGGTAAAATCGGGAGAGACCATTGAAATTGAAGTAGAAATGAGTGATTTAGACCCGGTTGATTTGGATGCATTATGGGAAAAAATGGGCCCAATTCTACAGCAACATGGATATGATAAATCTATTTTACCATCTGTAGCGGCAACTCAACCAAAATGTTCGCCTTTTTGGTGGCAATACAAAGAAGCAGGTTCATACAACGGCTATGTGGATCTGGTTGATAACTTAACCAACAAAGTTCAGTTTGTTGCCCCAAAGGTTAGTGAGCCGGAAACAATTCACCTGATCCTTGAAGCAAAAGATAGTGGCTCTCCGGCGCTGACTGCTTTTGCCCGGGTACTAATAACTGTAATGCCAAACTAACTAAAAACGAAAACATAAATCATGAAACTAAATCATCTAAAACTATTTTTTATAGCTATTCTGGCTATTGGATTTTTGTCTTGTTCAAAATCAAAGAACGAAACGATAAGTAAGACTTTGTATCAGGATTTTCAAAATCCACCCAACGAAGCCTGCCCACGCGTTTGGTGGCACTGGATGAACGGAAACGTAACCAAAGACGGAATTCGTAAGGACTTGGAGTGGATGAACAGAGTTGGCATCGGTGGGTTTCAGAATTTCGATGCAGGTTTAACTACCCCTCAAATTGTTGAAAAGCGCCTTTCATATATGACTCCCGAATGGAAAGATGCTTTTCAGTTTACTACTAAGCTTGCCGATTCTTTAGACCTGGAAATTGCTATTGCAGGTTCTCCCGGATGGAGCGAAACAGGTGGCCCGTGGGTTGAGGCCAAAGATGGAATGAAAAAATTGGTTTGGTCGGAGTTAAAAGTGGAAGGTGGGAAAACCTTCTCAGGGAAACTTCCAGATCCCCCGGCAGTAACCAGTGTTTTTCAGAATCTCGAATTAGGAAGCGAGGTTGATGCATTGTCAGGTGAAGTTCCAACTCCTCCGGCATATTACGAAGATGTTGCGGTTATTGCCTGTAAAATCCCTTCAACACATATTGCATTTAAAGAACTGAATCCTAAAGTAACATCAAGTGGGGGTAGTTTTACTATCAACCAGTTAACCGATGGTGATTTGGTTACATCTAAACTTTTGCCAATTAATCCATCTGACGATTATGCCTGGATTCAGTTCGAATTTTCACAGCCTCAAACGATAAAGGCTGTCTCACTTGTAGGAGGCGAAGGTGTTGGAGCATTATCCCAGATAGTAGGTAGTGATCCTGAAGCCCGGTTTCTGGAAGCAAGTAATGATGGCAAAAATTATACCCGTGTTAGCAATTTGCCTATTGGCGAATTTCCACAGTTTTCAATCAACATTGATCCAACCACTGCCAAATACTTCAGAGTATGTTATAAAAATCCTAAAGCGATGCCAAGCTTAGGCATGGATGTCTCTGTCTTTGGCATGGGGGCTAATCAGGACGGACCTGAAGGTACTGAAGTTGCAGAGATTGTTTTATATCCTCATTCGATTATCGACCGATATGAAGAAAAAGCAGGTTATTCGGCTTATAGTGAAACGGAACCTTTAACAAAGGCTGACCAGGTGGATGTCATCAAATTTTCTGATGTTGTTGATATTACAGATAAAATGAGCAACGACGGCACTCTGAACTGGACACCTTCTGCCGGGAAATGGACCATCATTCGTTATGGATTTTCGTTGACCGGGAAACAAAACCATCCGGCTTCGTATGAAGCAACAGGATTGGAAGTGGATAAAATGGACCGAGAAGCAGTTCGTCGCTATTTAGAAAACTACCTGGAACAATATAAGGAGGCAACCGGAGGATTGATGGGGAACAAAGGGTTACAATACCTTATTTTTGATAGCTACGAAGCCGGACAGGCAAACTGGACACCGGAAATGGCACAGGAATTCGAGGAAAGGAGAGGATACAGTTTGTATGAATGGTTACCTGTAATCACGGGGAAAATTGTAAAAGGTGCTGATGAAAGTGAGAAATTTTTATGGGATTACCGCCAAACAATAGCAGAATTAATCGCTGAAAACCATTACGACAACCTGACTGAGATTCTTGATAAGTACGGTATGAAACGTTATACAGAATCGCACGAAAACAGACGTGCTTATATAGTTGATGGAATGGATGTAAAACGTACTGCAGCTATTCCCATGTCAGCTTGTTGGGTAGGTAATTTGTTCGGAGGAAGTCAAATCATGCATGTGGCGGATATCCGGGAATCGGCCTCCGTATCACATATTTACGGACAAAACATGGTCGCTGCCGAATCATTTACAGCAGTTGGCTTGTTAGGGAATGCTTTTTCATATCATCCGGAAAACCTTAAACCAACTGCTGATTTGGAATTGGCAAGCGGATTAAACCGCTTTGTTATCCATACCTCTGTACATCAGCCAGTCGATGATAAAGTCCCCGGTTTAGGATTGTCCATTTTTGGTCAATGGTTTACCCGGCATGAAACCTGGGCCGAACTGGCAAAAGCCTGGACCGATTATCTTGCCCGTAGCAGCTACATGTTACAACAAGGAAAATTTGTTGCCGATATTGTCTACTACTACGGAGAGGATAATAACATTACATCGCTCTTTGGGCAGCAGTTACCTGATATACCTGAAGGGTATAATTTCGACTTTATTAATCCACATGCCTTAATTAACCTGCTTGAAGTGGACAATGGTAATTTG
>JBKDZK010000425.1:0-2815 GCA_047971205.1 Draconibacterium sp. | reverse complement strand
TGAGTTCTCTTTCCCTTCTTCCACTCAAATTTCCGACAAAGTTATTAATCGCTTCCCGGAACAGTAAAGGGGAACTCGCTTTTCGTGGCTCGTTTCCTTCGGATGCGTTCAGTTTTTTACTTTGTTCATTTAAGATGAACAGGTTAATTCAGTGAACAAGCAGTTTTGCAAAAAACTGACATGCACCCCGTTGATCTAATCCGGGACAGCTCAATGTTGGTACGCCAAAAATTTAAGTTTAACGGCGTGCCAGATAAATCCTCTTACTAATGGATGCCAAAATAAGTCCGAAGGGCATCGGCAGATTTCCCATGGATCCTTCATTTGATATTTATGAAATGGTTAACAACCTTATCATTGAACGCCTTGAAGCAGGTGTCGTCCCGTGGCAAATGCCTTGGAAAACAGAAACTGCACTCCCCCAAAATATGATTTACCGTAAACTGTACCGGGGGTTTAATTTCTGGTGCCTGCTGACGGTAACGAAACAATACGGTTCCCCGTTTTTCCTGACTTTCAAACAGGTAAAAGAACTGGGTGGCCATGTTTTAAAAGGAGAAAAAGGTTTTCCGGTCATATTCTGGAAACTTCTGGATATAGAGGAAAAAGATGGCAATGTTGACCAAGTCCCTTTCCTCCGGTATTATACGGTTTTCAACCTGAAACAAACCGAAGGGATTGATGAAAGTAAAATTCCTGCTACTGAGGCCCACGACCATGAGTTTGACCCGATTGCCGGTGCGGAACAATTAATTGAGTTCTGGGGCGACAGCCCTGAAATCAAACTGAACCAGTCCCATGCATATTATTCACCTGCAAAGGATTGTGTCGGGATGCCTGATTCCCGGTCATTCTTTTATGACGAGCAGTATTATTCAACCTTGTTTCATGAGCTCATCCACTCTGTTGGACATGCTAAAAGATTAAACCGTCATGAAAAATTACCTAACCACCAGTTTGGTTCCAAAGATTACAGCCAGGAAGAATTGGTAGCGGAAATGGGAGCCGCCTACTTGTGCTATATGATAGGTATTGAGAATACCACTATTGACAATAGCGCTTCTTATATCAAAAGCTGGATCGGTAAATTTAAGGAAGACAAAAAGATGCTGCTGATAGCATCGTCACAGGCGCAAAAGGCTGTTGATTATATTTTGGAACACCAATCTCACCCTGAGCTACCGGTAAACGCCAAACAGATTTTTTCGAAAGCAGGTACAATATAAATACTGTATTAGGGGCGATGCCCCTTTTTTGTTCGTTTCAGGTATTTAAGAGGTGGGGCCACTCCATTTAAAATTGCAGGCAAAGTTATTTACGCTTCCCGGAGCGGTAAAGGGGAACTCGCTTTTCGTGGCTCGTTTCCTTCGGATGCGTTCAGTTTTTTGCCTTGCGTATTATTTACGGATGGCTGCAAAATATCAGGGTGGCAAAAAACAGACATGCACCCCGTTGACCTGATCCGGGAGAGCTCAATGCCGGTACGCCAAAATTTTAACCGGCGTGCCAGAAGCCAAAATAAATCTCCAGGGCAGGAGTAAAAGTTTATGACAAATGCAGTTAAAAAGACCACTGCCGGAAGTAACGGACAAAGTACAGTTTCGTTGCAAGTCACGAAGAAAGAAGAAAAAGCGGTGTCGGAGGTTCCGTCACTGGAAAAACGTATCCAAAAAGTGGAAGATTTGAGTATGCTTATTGAGAGGTGGAGGAAACTGTCAGAAACCCGGAGGAACCTTCAAACTTTTTCGTTGGGTACTGACGGATTGGGTGCAACGATGTTCCTTAGGGATGCTTCTGGGAAAGAGTTTAAGACTTCCAATACCCCAGTTGTTTCAGCTGTAGTAGAGGAGATTAAATCTACATTGGATAGCAAGATTAAGGAAGTTGAAGAACAGATTAATTTCTGAAAAAGAGAGAGGCGAAAGCCTCTTTTTTGGTCGTTAAAAATCAAGAACTTTCAGGTATGAATATGTTAAAATGTATTATCTCAAATATGAACACCATAAATAACAATTTTTACTTTTGATACATTTTTGTTTGTTATGAATGACAAAATATTGAGATGGGAGCAATGTGCACATTTTATCAGGGGAGTTAGTGATTTTTTAAAATCACAGAATAATAAATTGGTTCATCTTTAATAATATTTGTTTATATTTGTACTGTAATGTGCTAATTATCAGGAGGGTCTATATCGAGACCTTCAAAAATAAGCGCCTTGGAAAATATTGATAATCAGCCGGATATTTGACAAAGTTCGAATCCCAGCTGAGTCACCAAGTCGGAAATCATTCCGAATCAAAAGCGCTTAAATCATTGATTTATAGCGCTTTTTTATATCTGTAAAAATCAAAAAAAACATTAAAAGTTAAATGAAAAGGGACTAAATCGAGACCTATCCAAATTTATTACAAATAGGTCTCGCGAGATTTTGTAACTCTTTGATATACATCATTTAAAATGGTTTAAATTGGTCTCGTTTGACCTTGTGTAAATATCTTATTTGTGGTATTTTTATACAAGTAGGGAGACCCCAAATTTTTAAAATTTATAAAATGAGAGTTATGGTAAATTTACTAAAGTTTCGCAGTAAGATATAACCTTTTTTGTTTCAGTTGTCTGTGATTTTGCTTGATTTGCTTATCGATTGATTATTAATGCGTTATGCTTTCCATTTGTCTTTATGCCACTTCTTGGTGGTTTTCGTCCTTTTCCCATAGACATTGTCCTTTTTGGTAAAGCCTCTCATCCTGCATTATTTTTTCAAACAGTATTTGTACATCCGTTTCTTCAAAAATTTCTGCAACCACCCACA
>JBKDZK010000424.1:0-2186 GCA_047971205.1 Draconibacterium sp. | reverse complement strand
TTATTTTGTTGATTTAAGGATGAATTTCAAAAATTCTAAAAATCACAAGAATATACAACAAAGGCTAGCCATAATTCAACATTATAACTGAATTATTCTTTGGTTCCTGTTCCTAAATACACCGTTATTCCAATCGACTCTTATTTGTTTCGAGATCGATATCATGCCTGGGGCGTCCCATCAAATCTAATCATTAATAAACAAGGTATCGTTAAGTATTGTCGATCTGGATTTCCAATGGAAAAAGAAGCGCAGGAAAATCTATATTCAGAATACCTATCTATAATTGACAAACTCCGACTAAATAAATAAAGCTCTGGTGGTAACAAATTGTAATTTGCATTACGGTTGCTGTGGTGTTTGTTGTCTCTAATCCTACCCTAATCGTCATGTCCTTCCGAACAACGACAACCTGAAAATAACCGTTCGCTACTAAACTTACAGCGTCGTTGTAAATACAATTTTTTTATATTTGCACCCCGAAAATAAAACGATATAATAAAAATGTGATTAATAATTTCTTTCAGAGAAATTAAAACCAAACAGTCATAGCCGGTTTAGTTGATTATTCAACTTTTTAGCGAAAGAAATTATGATATATCTACAAGGCATTTCATCTATCCAGCCAGACAAGGATTTACTTTTTGAGACTATATCTTTCTCAATTAACGATTCTGAAAAAAATGCATTAATTGGCAACAACAGAGTCGGAAAAGCAACACTACTGCAACGAATTACTGGTAAACGACAAGCCTCCGAAGGACCGTTAAAAGCAGAAACAAAACCGTATCACATCCCCAAAATATTTGGACAATTTAATCATCTGACAATTTCTCAAGCGCTGAGGATTGACAAAAAAACCCACACAATAATTTATAAACGATGAAGAGAATATTATTTATTTCAGTTTTAGCTGTATTATTTTTAGGCTGTTCTAAAGAGGATGAACCTGAAGTTTCTTCACCAAGTGAGGAAACAGAGCAAGCTGAAGCTTTTTCACTTAGCGGGAAAACATATGCCGCATATGGAGGTCAGGGAGGAATATATGGCTTCGAAGTCTATGATGTTTACTATGTTAGTAGGTTTACATCAAATAACAATGTTGAACAAACAGCTCGTAAAAATTCTCCAACAGGAGAGATTTTGGGAGCGATTGTCAATTACACCTACACGATTGATTATCCCAAATTAACAATTACAATGGGAGCAAATGAGGTCATCGCTACATTTGTTGATGAAGAAACCTATAGAACTGGAAGTGGTTCAAATGTAACGGAATATATCCTGCAATAAACGAAGCACGAACCACTAATTGAGTAGACGGCCGGTGAGCAAAAAAGCTCACTGGAGCGCCTCTCACACCATCCTTTTAGATAAACTTCTCCCGTTTTTGCAGATTGAATAGGCCATAGAGCAAAAATACCACGGCAGCAATCACCAAGAACAGGCGGTTTTTCAGGACAATTCCTTCCCACACCACTTCATTCATCCGCCCGGGAACATCAAACGGGTTTAGAAATACGAACCACATCGTACGTTCCAATGCATCTGAAAGAATAAGCAAAATTATTCCCAGGATTACCATTACTACCGCTGTGCCATTGCCATTTTTGATGATGGTGGAAAACATAAAAGCCATGCTTCCGAGGAAGAAAACCGGGAACATCAGCTGGCCAGCCATTTCCAGCCAATTAACGGGAGCCAGAAAAACACTGCTGACACCTGCAAAACCAATAAGCAGCAGGAAGACCAACACAAAAATCAGCACCAAACGCACCAGCCAGACCTTGTACCGGTAATCCGGAATTCCGAATAAAATTTCGAGAATCCCTGCATCCTGATCGTTCTGAATACCAAACGTCATGGGATAAAAAATAAGCAGCACTGCCGGAAAAAACAAAACTCCATAAACAAACTCCTCATCGGGCAGTTCGCCATCCAGCACTGCAACGATGGAGACAAAAGCATAAAACGCAAATGCCGCCAGCAAGAACCAGATAAACCGTCCTCCAAAGATGATCCGGAAATTATACTGAATCATTTTTCGAATCAGGTTCATCGTATTTTTTAGTTTGAGTGTATCCAAAATTGCAGTTTAAAAGTTTGTTGTTATTACCAAGTAAGGCCTATTTCAAATAATCCCGTTTCCGGTCGCCTCTGCACACCTTGCCCCATGCTCTTACCCC
>JBKDZK010000423.1:0-4806 GCA_047971205.1 Draconibacterium sp. | reverse complement strand
AAAGGATTCCGCAAGGTATTCGGAACCGTTTCTGCCCATTTTTCAAACTTTTCGTAATCACTGGCATCGCCTGTGCAATAGCGTTCATCTACGCCATTGGTGCGCATCGCCCGCCATTTGTAGTGATCGCCCGCCAACCAGATTTCGGTTATATTTTTGAATTGCTTGTCTTCGGCTATTTCCTTTGGGTTGATGTGACAGTGGTAATCGAAAACCGGCATTTTCGCCGCGTGGTTATGATACAATTCTTTTGCCAAATCGTTTTGCAAAAGAAAGTCTTTATCCATAAATGGTTTCATAGGATATTTTTTGGTCGGAAACCGGCCACCTGGTGTCCGAAATTATAACTATTGTAAATCGAAAAGTCTTTTCAAATGTCTTTCGTAGATGTTTTCCTCCACGCAGCTTCCAACTACTTCGCTGTGTTTTTTGAGCAGATCGGTATATCTCTCTCCCATTTCTGCTGCAACCTTGTAGCCCACGTGAATCAATTGGCGGAAATTGGGGTTGTAATCCGGATGACCGGGGATGTGCCGTAAAGTATCACCGTATTTTTCTCCCGTCCAGCTCTCCACTTCCTCCACCGTCGGCAATTTGCTGTCGTCAATATCGATCACATCGTCATAAGGGGCACACAGTTCATCCTTGCGGGCCAGTGCCTTTGCATAAATTTCTTTTGCGGCAGCCAACCCCTCGTCGCCCGAAATGGCCAAGCCAATCACCTCTTCCAACCAGGTTGTTCCGGCGGTTTTTACATGAATGCCTTTGTCGTATTTTGCGATGATCTCTGCCATAACCGGGTAAATGGTAAATTTATCAGAACCTGAATGTACACTGAGTTTCAGGTCTTCGGGCAATCCAAACTCTTTCACAGCACAATCAATCACCAACACATCCTGCTCAAATTCTTTTGCAAACTGATCAACATCGCCCACATAATCCACTCCTTTATTAAATCGTCCGGTAAATTTAGGAGCAATGGTTTGTGCCGGTATATTTTCGTCAGCAATCATTTTCAAAATAAAAAACATATCAACCGGAGTTTGCGGAGTTTCCACTTCGTCCATCGAAACTTCGGTCACAAATTTTCCTTTTCCTTTGAAGGATTCAATGTGCCGGTAAATTTCACCAGCCTCTTTTACCGCTGCCAGGTACTTTCCGGCTACTTCATCCAGTAACGAATCGGTGATAACAATTGGTTCTGCGATTCCCGGAATCTCTACCTGAGCGCCCAAAACACTGCATGAGTTTTTGAAGCTGGCAATATCCTCCGCTGAACTTTCGTTGCCGATGTACATGGCCACATCCAGGGTAAAAAAATCACAATGACTGATAAAACGATCTACATTACTTAGGTTGATGTGGTCGGCATCCACAAAGTAAGGGCCTTCCCATCCCTGATTTTTAACGGCACTGTCGGCTTCTCTTCTGGTGCCTTCCGGTTCGGAGTGAACGATGTTGTGCTCGCGATTCGATTTATTCCATACCGGGGTAATTTCTACTCCCTCCGACGTGGCAATGACAAGTGCACTTAACTGCGCTTCTCCTTCGTGATTGAAGCGGTCGCCCACTCCAAAACTGTATTTTCCAAGTTCCATATTTTACTGTTTAGATTGATACGTTACTGATCCAAATCTTGTTTCCGTGTACGTGCACGAAAATAGAATTATATTTTGAATCCAACAAGAAAAAGTAAGATCGCAAAATGATTTCTTGAAAAAAATATAGCTATGCCGACCTCAGATTATAACCATGTTGGTCTACCGATAAAAGCGAATAGAAACATGAACCAAAGACAAAATAAGTAACTACCTCGCAGGCTCAACCCCGAGGATAAACAGTCGAAGCTTTCAGCAATAGACTTACTTCAAACGAAAGCGAACACCACTTCATCAATATCAATCTTCTTCGCGCCTGAGCTTCCCGACCGACCTGAAAATGCGGCCATCTTCACCAAGTCCTTCAATAATATAAGTATAGCTTGTTGACGGATCAGCCGTATAAAAACGAACAGACGTTTCTTCTCCGGCCTGCACAGAGATGTTCGGATTCCAGTAAACCGTAGAACGCATATCGGGTTGTTTCGCGATCCGGACAGAATCGATCTCGTATTTGGGAACATAAAACTCCACAGGTCTCTGATACCCCAGGGGCATAATCTTTTTTACGCCTTTCAGCTCGTACTTAAATGTTCCCCCTACTTTCAGATTGATGATAATAACGCCACCACCGCCACCTTTCCGGCTGTAAACTGCTGCACCGGCACCCACAATCAAAGCAATATGATCGATATTATCCGAATACAGGTCTCTTAAATCATCCAGACTTTGCTCCATTCCATCCACCTGAATTTCAGCAGGTCCATTTCCCCTGGACAGGTACACATTGCTGCCTTCAATCCGCGAAACTCCGGGAAGTGTGCGAATTACCGCATCCAACAATCGAGGAGTAGGGAAAAACTTCGAAATTCTTTCTTCATCAAAAACACTACCCGATAAGCCGTATTCTTTTTCCAAAGCATGCTTTGTTTTATCGGTAGCTTCCACACTAATTTCATCCAGCACAATCATTTTTCCTCCATCTTCATAATACATGCGTTCGGTCGCATTTTCAAGTGCGGGGCCTTTAAATCCTTCCGTCTTTTCAGGAATAATCCCCCAATGCCGGAAAGCAGGGAAAGTATCTTTGTCAAACCGGATCAACCCTGCCGGCTCCTGTTTTATGTTGGTAAAGCGCTGCGCCTGCACTGTAAATACCGTACTATCCGGAAAGTCCAGCTCATTAAACAGGAAGTTGCTGTTCTCGTCGGTATAGGAAGAAGCAGTAATAAACGGATCAACCGACAATGCGGTTATTTCGGTCGGTTTATTTCTGTGCATCAGCATTTTATCGTACTTGCCCGAAATGGTTTGCCCCAGTTCAAGAAAGTACTTTGCCTGGGGAAGCCCGCGCTGCAACAACTCATTTACATCAAAGCGTTTCCAGCCCTGGGTAAGCATCAGCAAATCGAGATTAAAATTTGTACTGTTGGCATCGTCCACAAAATACCCCCCCGGATTTTCGACATACCCGCTTAAATCGGAAGTCAGCAGTAAATTGGAATAAATATTATCGTTTAAAGAATCAACATCTACCACCAAGTCGTCGGTAACCGCCATTGAAAAACTTCCTTTGTATGAAATCGTGTCATTCTGTGGCAATGACAGAGCCAGTGAAACCAACTCGCGCCTTTTGTAGTTTTCTTTGTCAGGCTGCACCAGAAGATTTGCATTCGTGCCTTTCTTACTAAATACGAGCCGGCTCGAAACGGCCTGTTTTTTCTCATTAAGCAGCACAAAATTTATTATTCCTTCCGGGAAAATAGCTGTTGGAATTTTGTAAAAGGTATCCTCCAGTTTCTGTGTAAAAATCAATTTTTCGCCCGCATGTGCCATAATATAATACGAGCCTGCGGTCTCCAGATTTTGCTGCCTTATATTTAAAAGAATCGCTTTCCGGTTGTTTACCAGCGACAATGCCGCTCCTTTCTCCAGGTGGCGGGGCAGCTTAAAATTTACCACATTGTTGTCTGCATCCCAGATTTCAGCGCGGTATTCTTCGCCGGTTTCCGGAAGCAGGTAAAACGCCCCCATTCCAAGATACTGGCTTGATAAGGTGGTGACAGTATCGTTTTTACTATTCAAAACAATTCCCCAAACGTTTTTCGAAATACCATTGGCACCGATGGCTTTGAACGCTACCCTGTTTCCAACCCCATCGATAAGGTCTCCGCCTTCGGGGAAAAACTGCACATCCAGCTTTTCGTCCGTCTCTCTGTCCAGAAAGAATTTTGTACTGTACTCCGCAGAGCTACCTTCAAAAGCCACTTCGATAAACGGATGGGATGAAGCATCCTTTTCCGGAACAAAATCAAAACTCACTTTCCCATCCTCACCTGTTTTTCGGGTTAAAACTTCCGCCTTTGAACCCCCCAAATGCAAAGTGCACTTAATTCGGGTATCGGTCACCGGCTCCCCTTTTTTATCGGCAAAATAAATAGTGGCTGTTTTTTTACCAGCCTCCCGTTCACCAATCTCTATTTTTGAACTTATCCGGTGGGTCTGCAAATTCCCGATATGAATGCCCTTGTGAAAAGCATAATCGGTGTCCGCATTTAACATCCAGGTAGAGTAAGCCCTGATAAAATAGCTCCCTTCTGTCAGTTCCTGCGCCAGTTTTATATTTCCGCTGAACACTCCGTCTGTCTTTTTTATCTTTATCCGGCTAACCAGCGAATCAGCCTTATCAAATAATTCAACGTAAATAAAATTGCTTAAAACATCCGGGATATTTCCATTTGCTTTAACCAGGTACCCCCTGAACCAGATCGTCCCCCCGGTTGAATAGGTATTCCGATCGAGATGGAGGTATAGCTTTTCCATGGGCGGCCTTTTGGCAAACGACTGAAACGAAGAATCGATGGAAGCAGAAAGATCCTGAGAAAAACTACTGCTGAAGCATCCTGTAAGAATGAAGATCAACAGGAAAAACCGGATTGTTTTTGGCATGGGTAGTATTGGCTTAATTATTTTTACAATCTTACATAATCCATCGAAACATTACAAGTTTTATTTCATGAAACAAATCCCCATTATTGACTTTTGATCAATAATTTACCCGATATGGATACAGATCAGTCAAAATTTTACCTTAAATCCGCAGCAATAAAATTAGGATTTGAAAAATAGTTATTTTCCTGTTTTGTTGCCTTAAAATTTGATATTTTCCGCTCAAGATCTGATTTCTGATCTCATTTCCCACATAATT
>JBKDZK010000422.1:0-4183 GCA_047971205.1 Draconibacterium sp. | reverse complement strand
ACAGTAGCAGCAGATTGTTTTTGTCTGTCAGGCATTTTTCATGGCCCCATTGCGTATATTTGCCTTATGACTAACATTTCTCCTATAGTGCCCGGCGACAAAATACGCATTGTTTCCCCGGCCGGAAAGATAGCAGAGCAGTATGTTTTACCAGCTGTCGAATGGTTCAGGCAACAAGGGTTCCGTGTAGAATTGGGAGCCAACGTATTTGCTCGCCATTACCAGTTTGCCGGTACCGACCAACAACGCCTCTACGACTTGCAACAGGCCCTGGACGACCCCGACTGCAAAGCCATAATTTGTTCGCGCGGCGGATATGGTTCCCTAAGGCTCGTCAACAGGCTTAAGCTTTCGGCTTTTATGAAACAGCCAAAATGGCTGGTGGGATTTAGTGATATTACCGTGTTGCACAGCATGTTGCAATATTACAGGATACCTAGCATACATGGTGCCATGCCCCGGTTTTTCTTTACCGGCAACGGCCTGCCCAACGAAAACCTCAACTCGCTCATGCAGCTGCTTATGGGCAATGGGCCAGGATATGTTATAAAGCCACACGAAATGGATCGCAACGGAAGCGCTTCGGGAGAACTAATCGGGGGCAACCTGTCTTTAATAGCCAGTTTGATGGGTACGCCTTACGAAGCTGTTACCCGCGGGAAAATACTTTTTCTGGAAGAAATAGACGAATACCTCTATCATACCGACCGCATGCTACAGCAACTTAAACTTAGCGGGAAACTCGACCAACTGGCCGGCCTGGTTATCGGCAGTTTTACCAATATGAAAGACAACGAAGAGCCCTTTGGCAAAGATATCCCCGAAATCGTCCTTGATGCTGTTGGCGATTTTTCTTACCCTGTTTGCTTTGGTTTCCCGGCCGGGCACGATCAATTGAACCTGGCACTGGCATTTGGCCATACATACAGCCTCGAAGTGGGGCCGTATCAAAGCTCGCTTAGTCCGGGCCGGCAGGTTGTCAGTAAAAAGCAGCCACTATGAACACCCATGAAATCGGACAAATTGCCGAAAACCTGGCAAAAGAGCATTTAGAAAAGCTGGGCTATACTATTTTAGAACAGAACTGGCACTATGGGCATTTAGAGCTCGACCTGGTCGCCCAGGATCAGGAAATGCTGGTAATAGTGGAAGTTAAAGCACGTAGTGGCCTGCGCTACGAACATCCTTCAGAGGCCGTTACCAACAGCAAAATGAAACGCATAGTAGAAGCTGCCGATGCTTATATTGTTGAGCACGACCTGGATTTAGATACCCGTTTTGACATTGTTACCGTTATCTTTATCAACCAAAAATTTGAACTGGAGCATTTTAAAGATGCTTTTTACCCAACGTTATAGCACCTGGGCAACAGAACAAAATCAAACGGCACGTAGTTTTATTTTCAGGCCGGAAACATCTATTTTTGTACTTGGCTAAAACCATATTTTATGAACATAGAAGAAGTCCGGGAATACTGTATTGCCAAAAAAGCGGTAAGCGAAAGCTTCCCTTTCAACGATACCGCACTGGTTTTTAAAGTAATGGACAAGATGTTTTGTATCCTGTCCCTTGACGACCAGCGCCTAAGCCTGAAAAACGACCCGGAAAAGAATTTTGAGCTGCGGAGCCATTATCCGGCCATTACCGAGGGATATCACCTGCACAAGCAGCAATGGAACACTATCCGCCTGGACGGTAGTGTGCCGCCAAAGCTCCTGAAAGAACTAATCGATGATTCGTATCGCCTGATATTGGAAAAAATACCAAAGAAAAAAAGGGAAGGATATGGTAAGTGAATTTATCCTTGACAAGGACTATATCGAACTGAACAAGTTGCTGAAACTATTGCACATTGCCCAAACCGGTGGCCATGCCAATATAATGATAGGAGAAGGCGAAGTTTTCCTTAACGGGGAACAAGAATCGCGCAAACGTGCCAAGCTCCGCAAAGGAGATGTGGTAGAAACCGGCGGGCGGCAAATAAAAATAGTATAATGCTTATTTATGCAGACCGAAGGTTGAAAATAGTAAGTACTGTACCGGAAGTTTGCGAGGAATGTTACTTTAAGTCTCTTGAGGTTATTGGCCCCATTTACCAGGAATACATAAAAAACGAGTGTGCGTCTTATTTAAATATTGCCAATGCAGCTTTTGCTGCAAATCCAAACCGAAACGGAGCCATGGAAGCTGCGGATATTCTTTCATTAATTCCGGCGAACTCTGATTGTATAGAAAATGCCTCAGCGTTGATATCCAGAATACTTTTGACACGGTAAAGAAAGTTATAAAAGCCTTATTATATGAAGGTGGTTTTTCATTTGAAGCTTTAAATACGCGATTAAACAAATCTGCTACTGATACTTTAAACAATGGATTCAAACTAAAAATTCAAGCTTTAAAAGATAACGATCAGGTCGGAACGTACCTTTTTTACCAAAATGCGTTTAGAAGCGTAGAAAATTTTGCGGGAGAGAATATTTCCTTTACATCCGTAACGGTAGATTGGTTAAAACGTTACGAGAAATTTATGGAAAAAGAGGGGAATGCTTATACTACCATCGGGATGTATTGTCGTGCAATTCGTTGCATTGTCAATGACGCGAAGAAAGCAGGCGTAATAAAAGAGAATCAATATCCTTTTGGTAGTGGTAAATTTGAAATACCAACAGGTCAGGGGCGTAAACTAGCTCTTAATTTACAGCAAATAAAAGCAATTGTAAGTTATTCTGATGGAAACGAAACAACTGAAAGATACCGTGATTTATGGTTCTTTTCTTACTTGTGTAATGGAATTAATTTTGCTGATATGATAAAACTCAAATACTCCAATATTCGTAATGGAGAAATTTGCTTTATGCGTGCTAAAACAGTCCGAACTTCTAAAATGAAGAAAGAAATTTGTGCGGTTCTAACTCCAGAGATGAAGGCTATTATAAAGAAATGGGGGAATAAACCCAGAAGACAAGACAAATATATTTTCCCTTATCTGCATGGAAAAGAAACTGTTTTTACTGAAAAAAGAATAGTAAAAGACGTAACTAAACGGTGTAATAAGCGATTAAAAGTAATTGGTAAAGCACTGAAGATTGAAGGCTTAAGCACGTATTCGGCCCGACATTCTTATGCCACAGTACTTAAAAGATCGGGGGCGAACATTGCCTATATTTCAGAAAGCCTGGGGCACAATGATCTGAAGACAACAGAAAACTACCTGGCTTCCTTTGAAAAGGAAGAACGGGTAAAGAATGCGAGTTTATTGACTAACTTTGGAGAATAAGTCGAAGAATTAATGGAAGAATTATTATGTAAATTGTTGCAAAGTCCTGTAGAAACGGAGGTTTTGGAGTTTAAGGAAGCAAAAAATCAGTTTGATAAGGACAAGCTTGGCAAATACTTTTCAGCATTAAGTAACGAAGCAAACCTGACGGGGAAGCCGGAGGCATGGTTGTTATTTGGAGTAAATAATGATAAAAATATTGTTGGAACACAAATATCGGATAAACAACTGAACGAATATAAAAAGGAAATTGCAACAAATACTTCTCCTACGCTCAGTTTTATTGCTGTTCATCGGGTTGCGGTTGCACAAAACAATGTCCTGATGTTTCAGATTCCGGCTGCTCCAAAAGGAATGCCCGTTGCATGGAAAAACATGTTTTATGCCCGTGATGGAGAAAGTTTAACAGGATTAAACATTAACAAGATTGAACGTATTCGAAATCAACAAACGAATCTGGATTGGAGTGCGGAAATTGTACCTGATGCGACAATAAAAGACTTATCAGTAGAAGCTATAAAAAAGGCAAGAGAACAATTTGCTGAGAAACATCCTAAGTTGAAGGATGAAATTCCAACATGGGATGACATTACGTTTTTGAATAAAGCCAAAATTACCATCAACGGACAACTAACGCGTGCAGCTATTTTGCTGCTTGGCAATCCGGAATCGGATACTTTTATAAATCCGGCATCATCAAAGATTACCTGGATATTACGCGACCGTGACAAAATTGAAAAGGATTATGAACACTTTTTTTGTCCACTATTGCTTGAAGTTGAGAATGTATATGCAATGTCAAAGAAAGATAAAACCATAATCAATACTGGGACAAATCGTTATCCGGTTTGGATCTTAAGTTTATCTAAAAATGAAGAAGCAAGAAAGATTTAGATAAACTTTTAG
>JBKDZK010000421.1:0-6540 GCA_047971205.1 Draconibacterium sp. | reverse complement strand
GTTTAACACTTATTAAGTTAAAATAATCAACCGCTGCCGGTTAATAGATTGTTGTTTAGTTAATTACAGTAGAGTGTTAAATCCCTGTTTCAAAACATGCTTTTTGCGTGAACATTGAGGAGGTATTTTACCTTCCCGGATCAATGCTTTTTACAAAGGTTGCAATGTCTTTCTCCAGATTAACGGAGTCTTTAATGGCGGCTACAAAGGCGCTCCCGATGATGGCTCCCTGTGCATATTTACAGGCATTTACAAAGGTATCCTGGTCTGAAATTCCAAAACCAATGAGACGTGGATTTTTCAGGTTCATGTTCTGTACGCGTTCAAAATAATCCTGGTGAAAGTCTTCTACTTTTTTACCGGCTCCGGTGGTCGATGAGGACGAAACCATGTAAATAAGACCAGCTGATGCTTCGTCGATCTGGCAGATTCTTTTTTCGGATGTTTGCGGCGTGATCAGCAAAACATTGTGCAGGTTGGCCGCTTCGTAATATTTCCGGTATTCTGCATCAAATTCATCGAGCGGAAGATCGGGGAGAATGGTTCCGTCGATCCCCACCTCGGCACATTTTTGGCAAAAGGCTTCCATGCCGTACTGGTACACCGGGTTCAGGTAACCCATCAAAATAAGCGGGATGTTCACTGATTGGCGAATGTCTTTCAGCTGCTCAAATAAAAGCTTGAGGCTCATCCCGTTTTTCAGGGCCACTTCGCTGCTACGCTGAATGGTGGGACCATCAGCAGTCGGGTCTGAGAAGGGCATTCCGATCTCGATCAGATCCACGCCGTTCTTTTCCAGTTCCTGAATGATTTTTACCGTGTCGCCCAGTTTGGGAAATCCGGCAGTGAAATAGACCGAAAATATATTTTCCTTTTTTGATGCAAAAAGTTGATTGATCCTGTTGTTCATGATGTTTCTTGTTTCCGCCCCCTAAATCCCCCAAGGGGGACTTTAGAAAGCAAAGTTTGTTTCGTATTGTATTTGTCATTTCTTAGCCTCGCCCTTTTGGGGAGAGGCTGGAGAGGAGCCTCAATATCCAAAGTAATTCAAATAAGTTTCCATATCCTTGTTTCCACTCCCCGAAAGGTTGACGACGTTCACATCGTCCGGATTCATTTTTATTTTGTCGAGAGCTGCCAGGGCATGCGCCGATTCCAGGGCGGGAATAATTCCTTCCTTTTGCGTAAGGAGTAGTACAGACTGAAGAACTTCTTCGTCGGTGGCCGCCAGAAATCTTGCCCGGCCGGTTTTGTGCAGGTGTGCATGCAGCGGGCCGATTCCCGGGTAGTCGAGTCCTGCCGAGATGGAATAAGGTTCGATAATTTGTCCGTCTTCGGTTTGCATCAGCATCGTCCGCGCCGAATGCAACACTCCCGGCGATCCAACGGTAAGAGTGGCCGCGGTTTCGTTGGTATCCACGCCTTTCCCGGCAGCTTCCACGCCAATCAGTTCCACCTGTTCGTTATCCAGAAAATGGTAGAAAGCCCCGGCAGCATTGCTTCCTCCTCCTACACAGGCCAGTACACGGGTCGGCAGTTCCGAACCGGTTTGTTCAAGCAACTGGCTTCTCATTTCCTTGCTGATCACCGACTGAAAACGGGCCACCATATCGGGGTAGGGGTGCGGCCCCACTACCGAGCCAATGATGTAGTGCGTATCTTCCGGATTGTTGATCCAGTCGCGCATGGCTTCGTTGGTAGCGTCTTTTAAGGTTTTGTTGCCACTGTGTACCGGCACAACTTCGGCGCCCAGCATTTTCATCTTTTTTACGTTGGGTGCCTGACGCGAAACATCGAGCGCGCCCATGTACACCACGCATTTTATCCCTTTCAGCGCACAAACCGTAGCTGTTGCCACACCGTGCTGTCCGGCTCCGGTTTCTGCAATGATTCTTGTTTTTCCGAGTTTTTGTGCCAGTAGAATCTGCCCAATCGTATTGTTTAATTTGTGCGAACCTGTGTGATTCAGGTCCTCGCGCTTCAGGTAAATGTTGGAGTCGTAATGTTCCGACAGGCGGCTTGCATAATAAAGCGGCGATGGTCTGCCCACATAGTCTTTCATGAGTTTATCAAACTCATTTCTGAACTCTTCTGATTCAATGATGCCGAGGTACCTGGTTTTTAATTCTTCGATGTTGGTGTACATCATTTCCGGAATCCAGGCCCCGCCAAACTCTCCGTAATATCCTTTTTCGTTAACTGTATATTTCATTTTGTTCTTCTTTCATCGTTACGTCATTCCCGCGAAAGCGGGAATCTGTTGAGTTTCCTGCTTTCGCAGTAAAGACAAGCGTCTGTTATTTTAATGCTTCAATAAACCGTTTCAGCTTTTCAATATTCTTTAATCCCGGTTCGTCTTCAAAACCGCTGTTTAAGTCGACCCCCGTGAGTTTCGGATGATCGATCTTTTTTATATCCGCTGCATCGTCGGGTCCAATACCTCCGCTTAAAAAGAAAGGTTTGTATCCCTTGTATCTATTGAGTATTTCCCAGTTGAATTTTCTTCCTGAGCCGCCATGCTGCGGGGTTTTTGTATCGAACAGAAAATAATCTACTTCTTTTTCGTAGGCTTTTGTTGTGTCAAACCTGAAGGATTCATCCACCGAAAAAGCTTTAATGACTTTTAGTCCCTGCTTTTTGAGTAAGGCACAGGTTTTGGGATTTTCCTTTCCGTGCAGTTGTACAAACTCAAAATTGAAGTTTTTGGCCAGCGCCAGTATCTCAAAAGCATTTTCATCGACAAACACGGCAACCTTCGTTTTTGAGGCCTCAAAAAGCGCAGCTTCAGGATGTTCTCCCACAAAACGACTTGATGGCTCGTAAAAAATGTAACCCAGCATATCGACTCCAAGGTTTTCCACCTCTTCGCGGTTTTCTGTGAATTTCATTCCACAGACTTTTATCTTTAGTTTTCTTTCCACTTCTTTTTTGTTGGTGTCATTTCCTGAAAGTATACGCGGAAAATCTGTTTTCCTATGGAATGATTTCCCTCCTTCTTCAGATGACCGTTACAGTTGTTGAATAAACTTCTTGCAGGCCTTTCCGGGATCCTGCGTTTTCATAAATGTTTCGCCGATGAGGAACCCTTTGAAACTGTGTTGACGCAGGTAGTGAATCTCTTTTACACCGGCCAGCCCGCTTTCCGAGATCTTTACAAACTTTTCAGGGATCAGTTTCGACAGTTCCACCGACGTTTCAACACTCACATCAAAGGTTTTCAGGTTGCGGTTGTTTACTCCCACAATATCAACGAAATCGTTTACAATCTCCAACTCTTCTGCATTGTGAATTTCCATCAAAACCTCCAGACCCAGTTCTTTGGCATCTTCCGCCAGTTCCAGTGCCAGTTCTTTTGAAAGGCAGGCTGCAATCAGCAGAATTACATCCGCTCCGTATGCTTTGGCTTCTACCAGTTGATAAGGATCGATCATAAAATCTTTTCGAAGGATCGGAATATCGGGGTTGATCTCGCGTGCTTTTATGAGGTTGGCCTGCGAACCTCCGAAAAAGTTTTTCTCGGTAAGTACCGATAACCCGGCAGCACCTGCATCGGCATAAGCCTTGGTAACATCTTCCACCCTGGCCGACAGATTGATATCGCCTTTAGAGGGAGAACGTTGCTTGAATTCGGCAATTATTCCCGATGAACCGGCTTTTAGCAAGTTCTCTTTCAGTGAATTGCAATCCCTGAAGAAATCAGGTATGTCCTGTAATACCTCAATGTCAACCACTTGTTTCTGGTGAGCGACCTCTTCCTTTTTGGCTTCAATGATTTTGTCGAGAATTGTCATTTTTGTCTGTTTTATTCGTTTTGCTTTTCCGTTTTTGCAGGAGCTTTTTTTGATTTTATCTCCTGTTGAAACAGAATAACAGGTTAATTGATCACGGCCTTTAGTTTTTGCAGGGCTTTCCCGCTTTCCAGCGATTCGCGCGCCATTGCCACACAATCGGTTAGTGCCTTGTCGGGATAAACCAAATGCAGCCCAAGTGCGGCATTCGCCAGAACTGCATTGGCTTGCTCCGCAGTGCCGGTTCCATTCAGAACATTCATAAAGATCTTTGCCGCATCTTCTACCGATTCTCCACCGTACAGTTTCTCCGGCTCAATTCTGTTCATCCCAAAATCGGAGGGAGCCAGTTGCCTGTCGTTTCCGCGTGTTGCAACGCGTGCTTCCGATGTCAGTGAAATTTCGTCGTAACCGTCATTACTGTTCACAATTGCAAAGTTAATATCCAGTGTTTCATAAACCTTCTGATAATGACCAAAATTTTCAGGGTTGTTTACCCCCAGTAACTGGTATCTCGGAGCGGACGGATTGATCATAGGCCCCAATATATTGAAGAAAGTGGGAACTTTCAAAGCTCTTCTCACGGGGGCGATGTGTTTCATGGCCGGGTGGAAGAGGGGAGCGTGCAGAAAGCAAAATCCGCCTTTGTCAAGATCGGTCTTTAGTTTCTCAATGTTGTTGCTGAATTGATAGCCCAGGTATTCCAGCAGGTTGGACGATCCGCTGTTGGAACTTACGGCATAATTTCCGTGTTTGGTAACATTTACTCCGGCTCCGGCAATTACCAAGCAAGCCAGGGTAGAAATGTTAAAGGTATTTTTTCCGTCGCCGCCGGTTCCCACAACATCTATCCCGTTGTATGCCGACAAATCTACTTTCGAGCACAGTTCAAACATGGCATCGCGAAAACCGGCGAGTTCTTCCGACTCCAGCGGACGCATTTTAAAAACCGTCAGAAAAGAAGCAAATTCAGCCTCGGAGTGAAGTCCTTTTCCCACTCCGATCAAGCTGTTTCCGGCCTCTTCGCGTGTCAGTTTATTTCCTTTAAAAAGGTATTGTAAGGTATCTTTCATATTTGTGTAATTAGTATTGAGATTTGAGTAATGAGAATACTTTCTTACTCTGTTTTGTTTTTACTATAAGTCTCTGTACTTGTTACTTTGTACTATTCGATGATTTCAGCCAGTTCCCGATCATTTTTTCACCCAGTGGCGTTAATACCGATTCGGGGTGAAACTGCACGCCTTGCAAATCGTAATCGCGGTGTTTCATCGACATAATTTGTCCATCGGCGTCGTAGCTGGTCACTTCGAAGCATTCGGGAAGCTGGTCTTCCTGAACGATCCACGAATGATAACGTCCCACGTCAAATGTTTCGGGCAAGCCTTCAAACAAAACAGATTTGCTGTCTGTGAGTTTAACAGGAGTGGCCACACCGTGCAACACTCGGTTCATGTTCAGAAGTTTGCCTCCAAAAGCCTCGCCAATTGCCTGGTGTCCCAGACAAACACCCAGCATGCTTTTTCTGGAGCCGTACTCTTTTATAATATCCAGTAACAAGCCCGATTCTTCGGGTAGTCCCGGTCCGGGAGAGAGAACGATCTTGTCGTACTTTTCCAGGTCTTCCAATGTAAGTTCGTCGTTACGGAACACATCGACCGGCAACCCGGAGATTTTTTTGATTGCATGCACCAGGTTGTAGGTGAATGAATCGTAGTTATCGATTACTACTATCTTGGCCCCTCCCGGCCTCCCCGAAGGGGAGGAGATTGGGGAATCTTCCTGGTTGTGTTGTTTTTGTTCCATTTTTTTATTTTTTTCTGTTTGTTTTGCTCTTTCTGTTCCCCTCCCTGCCTACCGGCAGGCAGGCTTTGGAGGGGGTAGGGGAGGTTGCTTAATTGATCTCTTTGGCCATTTCGATGGCTTTTTTTAAGGCAGCCAGTTTGTTGTTCACTTCCTGCAGTTCGCTTTCTTCTTTCGAGTCGGCCACAACACCTGCCCCGGCCTGGTAGAAAAGCTGGTTGTTTTGACTCAGGAAGGAGCGGATCATGATGGCGTGGTTTACGGTGCGGTCGAAACCCAGGTAACCGATGCAGCCTCCGTAGTACCCGCGATTCTGGTTTTCGTAACGATCAATCAGTTCCATGGCCTTGTATTTCGGTGCCCCCGACAAGGTTCCGGCCGGAAAGGTTTCTCCCAAAACTTTGATCAGGTTGGTATCGTTGGTAATTTTTCCGGATACCTGCGACACCAAATGAATAACATGCGAAAAGAACTGTACTTCGCGGTAGGTTTCCACAATCACATGGTCGGCATTTCTGCTCAGGTCGTTTCGTGCCAGGTCGACCAGCATTACATGTTCAGCATTTTCTTTGGGATCTTTGCTGAGCTGCTCGGCCAGTTCGCGGTCCTGATCGTCGTTGCCGGTGCGCTTAAATGTTCCGGCAATGGGGTGTATGTAGGCCTTGTTGTTCATGATGCGTATCTCCGCTTCGGGGCTGGAACCAAAAATGCGGTAGCTGCCATAGTCGAAATAGAATAAATAAGGCGACGGATTTATGGACCGCAAAGAACGGTATACATTAAAATCGTCGCCTTTAAATTCCTGCGAAAACTGCCGGCTGAGTACAATCTGGAAAACATCGCCGCGGTAACAGTGCTCCTTTCCTTTTGTAACCATGTACTTGTACTCATCGTCGGTAATGTTCGATTTTTCTTCACCGGTTGCTTCGAATTTGGCGGTTGCAAAATT
>JBKDZK010000420.1:0-13171 GCA_047971205.1 Draconibacterium sp. | reverse complement strand
TGAAAATCGAATTTTCTTTATTTCACCCCTCTGTCAGCCATAGAGGCTGACATCTCCCCTCAATGAGGGAGAAAAAGCGGAACCCCATGGCATAGCCAAGGGGAATTATTAGATTAAAAACTACAACTTACTGCAAAAGGGTAACAATGAATAAAGAAGATTTTCTGTTTGGAACACGCGCTGTTATTGAAGCCATAAAAACAGGCAAAACCATCGATAAAGTACTGATCAAAAAAGGCCTAAAAAACGAGCTGTTTTCTGAACTGCTCCAGTTACTGAAAGAAAACGGTATTGCCCCACAGTTTGTACCTGTTGAAAAGATCAACCGGTTTACGCGCAAAAACCACCAGGGAGTAATAGCGCTTCTCTCTCCGATTGAATTCGACAACATTGATAACGTGCTCCCTGGAATTTTTGAAACCGGCGCCACTCCCCTGATTCTTGTTCTCGACCAGATAACCGACGTAAGAAATTTTGGCGCCATTGCCCGTTCGGCCGAGTGCGCCGGGGTAAATACGATTATTATCCCCGAAAAAGGAATGGCCCGCATAGGTGCCGACGCAGTAAAAACATCGGCCGGAGCTATTCATCACCTCCCCATCTGTAAAGTAGTTAACCTCGAAAAAACATTACGGTTTTTGAAGGATTCGGGGATTCGAATTGTTGCCGCCACCGAAAAAGGCGACAAAACCTATACCTCAGCTGATTTCACAGGCCCGCTGGCCATTGTGATGGGATCTGAAGACACAGGAATCTCACCCAATATTTTGAAGCTTACTGATGAGCAACTCAGAATTCCGATCCTCGGACAAATTGAATCGCTCAACGTCTCGGTTTCTGCCGCACTGATGATTTATGAAGCAGTAAGGCAACGTAATTAAAGAAAATTCATAACGTTGAACCATCCCCTTGTCAAGCCACGGGGAATTATTTGATTAAGTATTGACCGGAATCGTACGCTTGAAAGATTCTTCAAGCGAAATAAATGTTTCGGTACTGGCTACCCCCTGTATTTTTTGAATCTGGTTGCTGAGTATTGATTTTAAGTGTTCGTTGTCTTTGGCGTAAACTTTAATAAAAATAGCATAAGCCCCGGTAGTGTAGTGGCATTCTACAATTTCCGGAATGTCCTCCAACTTGGTTACCACCTCAGAAAACAAACCGCCCTTTTCCAAAAAGATACCAATGTAGGTACAGGTTTTAAAATCAACTTTCTTGGGATCAATATGATAGCCGGAACCAACAATCACTCCCAAATCCACCATCCGGTTTACCCGCTGATGCACCGCAGCCCTCGAAATACCTACTTCCTTTGCAACATCCTTAAAAGGAATACGTGCATTTTTTGTTATAATATCCAGAATTTTCAGGTCCCAGTCATCCAAATTACTCCTTAACGTCATGTCTTACAATTTTCCATCAAAAATATCAAAAAAATGACATTATTTCAATCACATCTCTCACAACCGCCTAAAAAGTAACAAAATGAAAACAACTAAATCAATAAGAACAAATTCCACACAAATATTATCAATTTGTCAGTCAAACGTTTGGTCAAAATACAGTGAGGCTATTTATACGATGAACGTTGGATGACTGTTAAAACTTATTACAATGGAGAACATTATTTCAACCATGCTTCAAAGTTACATTGCCATGGGGATCGTAAGTGTTCTTTGGGTAGTTGTGGGGTTTAGCATTGCCTTTGGCGACAGTATTGGCTCCGAAGGCTTTGGGCTTTTCGGAAACCCGCTCACTTACTTTATGTTTCGCGGCGTTGGCGGCGGCACGCATCCCAACCTTGCCCCCACTTTTCCGTTTGCCGTGTTTGCCATGTTTCAGTTGAAATTTGCCATCATTACACCCGCACTAATCACCGGCTCGTTTGCCGGTCGGGTTCATTTTCGGGCTTACATGTTGTTTATGTGTTTGTTCATTGTTTTTATTTATGCGCCACTGGCCCACTGGACCTGGCACCCGAACGGATTTTTACGCAACTGGGGAGTGCTTGATTTTGCAGGAGGAACCGTTGTTCATATGTCGGCCGGGTTTGCAGCCCCTGCCGGAGCTATTTTTCTGGGGCGAAGAAAAGATGCCAACAAGGAATTTAAACCGGCCAATATCCCGTATATTTTGCTGGGCGCCGGTATGATACTAACAGCGGTTTTTGCCAACGAAGTAGGGCTAATTCATGGAGAAACAAACACTTTCCTCTACCATTTACCGGCGCTGGTTATTGTGGGTATTTTTACGTTTGGCGGCTCAATACTTCTGTACAAAATAACCGATTTAATTGTGCCAATGCGTATTTCGCCTCATGGTGAAAAGATCGGGCTCGATATAAGCCAGCACGAAGAATCGTACAACTTTGTTTATTCGGATGAAAAACGGCCTCTTTTCATTTTATCGGAACTTGTCGTTTAAAATCCATCTCCAGCGAAATAAATGTTTCGGTTCGGGCAATTCCTTCAATGTTCTGAAGATCATCATCGATCAGACGTTTCAAATGCTTGTTAGTCTTTGTCTGAATTTTGACAAAAATTGCATAAGCACCTGTAGTGTAGTGGCACTCAACCACTTCAGGAATCTCACGAAGAGCGAGCACTACCTGCGTATGATACTTTGCTTTTTCAAGGTAAATTCCCATGTAAGCGCAGGTGTTGTAGCCAAGTTTCTGGGGACTGACAATGAATTCGCTGCCATAAACCACACCGATGTTCAGCAGTCGCTGCACTCGTTGATGGATGGCTGCTCCCGAAACGCCGCATTCGCGGGCAACTTCGAGAAATGGAATTCGGGCGTTCTTTGTTATGAGTTTTAGTATTTTTTCATCCAGCTCATCAATGTCTGCTGGTTTTTCCTCTAAATAATCATTCGACTTCATGTCCTAAAAATTCATAATAGGTTATAAATTATTGCGCAAATGTACATAATTATTACAATTAATAAGAAACGATGCTCTTAAACATGCGATTTTCTGATGAATCGTAAATCACTGAGCAAAAGCCAAATATAGTGGATTTTGCGGACTTAGGAATATTTGTTGACCATTTTTGAAATATCGGCACCCGACAACTCCTGGAAAACCCGTAATTCAAATTCGGGAATTACCGCAAAAACGTGGTCAAAAATATCGGACTGAATGGCTTCGTATTTGGCCCACTCCTGCTCTTTGGAGAAAACATAGATTTCGATCGGCAAGCCTTTTCCGCCTGGCTGAAGCTGGCGAACCAGAAAAGTCATTTCCTGGTGCACATTCGGATGCTGACGAAGATAAACTTCCAGGTATTTCCGGAAAATCCCCACATTGGTCTGGTGTCTTCCGCTGATGTAGTCCTCGTCTTTCAGATTTTTCTGTTTATTGTATTCGCGCAGCTCTTTCTCTTTTTCAAGCACATAACTTCTGATCAGGTCAAACTTTTCAAAGCGGTTCAACATGGCTTCGTCGCAAAACTTAATGAAATTTACATCAATCAGTACCGACCGCTTAATGCGCCGGCCACCCGATTCTTCCATTCCTTTCCAGTTACTAAACGACTCGGAAACCAGGCTGTAAGTAGGAATGGTTGCAATGGTTTTATCCCAATTCTGCACCTTAACCGTGTTTAGCGTAATATCGATCACCGTACCATCGGCATTGTGTTTCGGAACGGTCACCCAATCACCAAGCTTTACCATATTGTTGGCCGAAAGCTGAATGGAAGCCACAAAACCCAGAATCGTATCTTTAAAAATCAGCAACAATACTGCCGCCATGGTTCCCAGACCAATCACCAAATCCCACGGGTCTTTCTTAAAAAGATAAGCGATCATCAGAATACCGGCCATGCAGTATATAAAGATCTTGATCAGTTGCAGATACCCCTTAATGGGCCGGGTTGCTGCATATTGAGTAGTATTGTAAATACCCAGGATAGAATTCAGCACTGCATTGATCAGGTAAACACCAATTCCGATCAGGTAAACCTTCGATAAAATGATCAGCACCTCGTCCAAAAAGGGATAATAATCCCGTGCAATTAATTCGGCATTCGAAGTCAGCGAAGGATCCAATCGGATGGCTGTTTCAGGCCCCGCAAAATTGGCCGAGTAGAAAAATATCAGCGCCGGAACCAGGTTGGCCACCCCTTTAAAAACTTTATTCTCCACCAGAATATCATCCCAGGTTGTTTCGGTTTTTGCGGCCACCCGGTGCACCACATAAAGCATAAACTTCCGGGCAATGAAATAAGCGATATACGAAATCAGTGAAATAAGGAGGAAAGTAGCCAGGGCCGACAGCGGCTTGGCAAAGCTCTCCATGCCGTTAATAGCCCTGAACTGATCGAGTAAAAAACGGTAGAAATATTGCATGACGTTTGGATTACAATTAATACTTTAGCCCACAAATGTAAAAAATGCTGTACAATGAAACGGATAATCTTTTGGCTTTTTATCGTTACTCCCCTGTTTCTAAATACGCAAACAGATTTCAAAAAATATTTCACGGACCATTCCTTGCGTTTCGATTTCCTTTTGGGAGGAAATTCAGAAGAAGTGACCATTTATCCGGAAGGGATGAAACAGGAGCCATTTTGGGCAGGAAACAAAACCCATTTGGTCGACGAATTTAATTACGGCACTTATCGCTACCGGGTTTTCGACAAGGAAAGTAACCAACTGATCTTTTCCAAAGGGTTCAGCACTTTGTTCCAGGAATGGCAAACTACCGCCGAAGCCCAAACAACCAACAAAACCTTTTACCAGGCTGCAATTTTTCCTTACCCAAAAAACAAGGTACGCCTCGAAATCGATGCCCGGCAATGGGACGGAAGTTTTAAAAACCTGCAGTCAACCGAGATCGATCCCAAAGACTATTTTATACGAAAAGAGCCGGCTGAAAAACTGGAAGTAAGCGAGGTATTAAAAAATGGCGATCCGGCTAAAAAAGTGGATATTGTTATTCTGGCGGAAGGCTACACCCAAGCCGAAAAAGAAAAATTTATCAGCGATGCACAGCGCGTTACCGACATGCTTTTTTCGGAAGAACCTTTTCTTTCAGAGAAAAACAGCTTTAATGTGAATGCGGTTTTTACCCCGTCAAAAGAATCGGGAACCGATGTGCCGGGCGAAAGAATTTATAAAAATACAAGCCTTAATTCAAGCTTCTACACGTTCGATATACCGCGCTATCTGACTACCAGCGACATGAAATCGATTTACGACGCAGCTTCAGTGGTTCCTTACGATCATTTATATGTACTGGTTAACACTGAGCGTTACGGCGGTGGCGGCTTCTACAACTTTCTGTCGCTTTGCTCGTCCGACAACGAACTTACCCGGGAAGTGTTTATTCACGAGTTCGGCCATGGTTTTGCCGGTTTGGGAGACGAATACTATACTTCGTCGGTAGCTTACGAAGACTTTTACAACCTGGAGATTGAACCCTGGGAACCCAACCTGACCACCCTGGTTGATTTTGACAAAAAATGGAAAACGATGCTCGATAAATCAACACCGATACCGACACCTCGCGAACCGAAATTCAGCCACACTGTAGGTGTTTACGAAGGCGGAGGTTACCTGAACAAGGGTATTTACAGCCCGCATATCGACTGCCGGATGAAAAGCAACGAAGCAGAAGGGTTTTGTCCGGTTTGCCAGGAAGCCATTCGGAAAGTAATTCGCGCCCACACAGACTAACACTTCACCATCAGATAAACAAAAAGCGGTCGGGGATTTTCCCGGCCGCTTTTTGTTTGCTTCGATTATAAAGAACTACGCTCTTTTCTTTTCCATTAATTTGCTTGTTACCAGGTAAGCGACAATCAAACCAACTCCGCCGCAAACCAGGATGGCAGTAAAGTAAGCTACTACATCTTCAATAACCCCTGCGAGCAGAGATCCTGCAACTACTCCAAGACCAAGTGCAATCAGGAAAATTCCCCATTTTACGAGTGCATACTGAGAACATTCTCCCTTAAAAATTCCGGCATCCATTCCTTTTTCAATTAAAGCCAAACGTTCTTTGGTACGTGTTGTCCAGTAAACATACAGTATGGCGAAAAGTGCCAGAAAAAAACCGATTGGTACGAAAATTCCTTCCATGATATTTGTTTTTAAATTGTTTTTATTTCGTTTTCGCCTTTTGGACGCACCCTTTTTCAATCGGTTACACATTCAGCAAAAAAAATGCAACTAGTTTCTCCCAATGCCTTACCATACTATTATATAGCATGACATGAAACAGGTGTGAGAAAAAATTTTCTGTGTAAATTGTAACCAGCCTGAAAGAATTACGTCAAAGCCACAGATGGAGCAAAAAGACGATATCTATTACATTGAAAAAGTGCTGGCAGGTCAAACCAACTACTTTTCATACATAGTTGAAAGATACCAGGATGTGGTCTTCTCCATTGCATTGAAAGTTCTTAGAAATCGTGAAGATGCCCAGGAAATGGCGCAGGAGAGTTTTATCAAGGCGTATAAATCATTGAGTTCGTTTAAGGGAACGGCAAAATTTTCGACATGGCTTTACCGGATTACCTACAACAACTGTATTTCGGAACTGCGAAAACGAAAAGTACATTTTGCCTCCACCGACGATGTGGAACTAAAAGACGAGGCGGAGGAACTTAACCTGGACGGAATTCCGGAAGAAAACCGGGCCAAAGCAATAAAAGAAGCAATGGACCGCCTGCCGGAAGATGAATACACCTTAATTTTGCTGTACTATTTCGAGGATCAGTCGGTTGAGGAAATAAGCAAAGTAACGCAGCTTTCGGAAAGCAATACAAAAGTTAAACTTTTCAGAGCCCGAAAAAAGCTGTACACTATTTTAAATGAAATGATGAAGGACGAATTATACACCATATTATGAACGAGTTGGAAGACATAAAATTAAAGGCATTGCTTCAGAGCATGAAGTTGGAAAAACCCGATCCCGGGTTCTCGGCAATGGTAATGAACAGTATTTTCAAGGAAAGCAATGCGCTGGAACAAATTAAAGCACAGCGTATACTGGGAAAAGGATTCTGGATCATCCTCGCCTTGTTTTTGCTGCTGGCTGTTGTGGTGTACGCAATGAGCAATGCAGGAATTCAGCCCGAAGGGAAAATCGAACAGCTGGTACCGGGAATGGAAAACGGAATCCAGTCGTTCACCAGCCGCATTGGCACAATTCCGCTAAGCGTAGCAGGCATTTTGATTGCGTCTTCCGTTCTTCTTTTTATCGACCGCTTTATCAGCTCAAACAGCAAGTTATTTGCCCACTAGAATTTGGTTCAACACTCAATAGATCCCGGTGCATTTCATCGGGATTTTTTTTTGAAAGTCAACTTTAAAAAATATCCAATTCTCAATTTTGAATGTAAAATATCCAACAAAATCCGGAAAATTGAATATTGGGAATTCTACATTGGATATTCTGCATAAAAAAACAAATCCCGAATAGAAGTATCCATCTTAACTTTTATTTCTGTTGGTGGTTCTCCGGAATCATGACGGTTTTATTCGTATTGTTTCAGGATACCTGTCATAATCAGGTATTGGGCAGCAATGTAGGTGGTCATAATCAATAATCCACCCAACGGAATTGCCATCAGAAATTTGTTGGCCGCAATCAGGGTATCGGATAGCACAAACAAAAGAGTTCCCGAAAAAACCAGCGTAAAACTAACAGGATGCCCGTTGCCATAGCGGTTCAGGGCGGTAGAAGCCATTATCAGAATTGCGATCAGATAAACCAGCACCGCCACTTTCAAAACAGCATCGAGGTGCGGGAACAAAACGATGTAAACGATCAGACCGAAAGCAATGTACGGAATCATCCAAACCGGCTGCTTTTTCAGAAACGACTTTTTGCCCGAGATTTCAATGGTCCGCAAAAACAGGAAAGCGTAAAACACCTGCGCCGCCAAAAAGCTGGCAATCCCAAGAATAAAAAACAGCTCGTTATCCGAAGTGAACATCAACAGAATATCTCCGCCCCAGGAAGCTAAAAAGCCCAACCCGGCTAACTTGCGAACCGTTTTGTCGATTCCTTTTGCATGCAAAAAGAAATACCCCGCGATCCAGATCATGATCAGCGGTTTGAATATCAACTCATTGTTTTTTATAGGGATAAAACCGCCGGCAAGTTCGCCAACAACAATCACCGCAAAAAGGGCATGAAGCAGAAATTTTTTCATTGAAACAATTATTCAATGCTAAAATTAGAGTTTTCGGCTTAAAAAGAAAACGATACGGGGATTTTAAGTAAAGTGCAGAAAAAAAGACTAATAAACCGCCTCTTCCATCAGGTATTGCTGCACATAGCGCGCAACTCCGTCTTCCAACTCAACAAAAGGCTTTTTGTAACCGACGTCGCGCAGTTTCTGAATTTCAGCTTCCGTAAAATACTGATACCGCCCGCGCAAATCAACCGGTGTGTCGATAAAAGAAATATCCGGGTTGATGTTCATGCTGTTGAAAACCGAGGTTGTGAGATCGTAAAACGAACGCGCCTTTCCGGTTCCCACATTGTAAATTCCCGAATTATCCTGGTTCTCCATAAAAAACATCATCACGTCGGCAATGTCTTCCACAAATATAAAGTCGCGGCTTTGTTCACCGTCTTTGTAGGCTTTATGGTGCGAACGGAAAAGTTGCATTCTGCCGGTTTCCCGGATGGTTTTGTAAGCATGCAATACCACCGAAGCCATTCTTCCTTTGTGGTATTCGTTTGGCCCATACACATTAAAGAATTTCATACCGGCCCAAAACGGTGGCGTGCGGAATTGTTTCAGCGCCCAAACATCAAAATCGTGTTTCGACCAGCCATACAAATTCAGCGGACGTAAATCCCTAATTTTCTGATGAGCATCGGAAAAACCTTCTTCGCCGTTTCCGTAAGTGGCTGCAGAAGAAGCGTACAAAAGCGGCACCTGTATTTCAGAACAAATATTCCACAGACGCTGCGAGTAGATCAGGTTCAGCTGCTGATACAGTTCCGGCTCCTGCCCAACAGTATCGGTTCGCGCTCCCAAATGGAAGATAAAATCGACTTCGTTAGTGTGCTTAATAAGCCACTTAAAAAAGTCATCACGATCAACAAATTCTCTATATTTCTTTTGAAGAAGATTGAGATCTTTCCAGGGGTCGTCAAACTTATCAACTAGAATTAAATCTGAGTATCCGGCCTTATTTAATTTCCCGACCAAGTAACTGCCTATAAATCCGGCTGCGCCTGTAACAACTATCATCTATATTTTGCGGTTAAGTTTTGTACAGCAAAAAAACGCTCTGCTCTGAAAAATCGGCTTTATCATAAAACTTCCGCTTGTGTTTTTTATTGTATGTCAGGCAAAATAAATTTAACTTTTTCTTTTGGGCAAAAATATGTCCCGAATTCTTCAAAAATAAAATGTATTTAAGAGCAGCTTCATATTTGTGAAGTCGCAAATGTTTGAATTTGTAGATAAATTGCAAACGGCACTAACAAATCGACGTCTTCCATTCAGTTAACAGGAATCGAAATTTTCTGAAGAAGATGCAAAACCGTGTTCTTCAGGTTTTCAAGCGCCAGCGGAATGTTCCATTTGTCCGAGTCTCTTGGTTCCACATAATTGGAAACCGACCGTATCTGGAAACACTCAACCCCCATCCAGCGGCAAACATAAAAGAATGCAGCGCCTTCAGTGGTTTCAATATGCGCCGAAAATTTGGTTTTTATTTCGGCAATGCTGACTTCTCTCCCCAAACTCCTGTTGGCAGTAATACCGCGAACTTTGGGAATATTGATCCAGTTCTCCGAACCACAGGCCTTTAAAACCCCGTTCTCGAAGGGAAACTCATTTATATCAATAAAGCCCGACTCAAACAAGGTCAGAAACTCGGTTTGTTTTTCAATCCCCAGGTCGGCAAACTCATCCGAAACCACGTTCACTGTCTCTCCAATTTCCAGCTCGTGCGTTAAACTTCCGGCCAGGCCAATGTCGATTACCCGATCGTACTCTCGGTCTTTAAGTGCGTTGGTTAGATGAAAAGCGGTAAAAGTGGTTCCTATTCCGGTTACCAAGATATCAATATCAATATCACGCCACCGGTACTGTTTAAAAAGGTGACTCTCCTCATCAACTTTTTCAAGCTCGTCAACCAGGAGTTTTACCTCCATCCAGGCGCTTGCTACCAGTAAAATCTTCATAATTTCTCCTTTGTCAGGTTTTAGTAAAAGAAAAAGCGTTTACACATTCATACTGTTTTTATGAAAAAAAGTTAATCTTTGTATCAATTTTAACAGGAATAGCCATGTGTTCACCTACATCTCACAACTCAAACGGATACGAGAGAATCGACCTCTTTAATGATGAAAGCATTAAGGAACTTTCGGGGCATTACGAGAAAATCCTGAAAATAATTGGTGAAGATCCAACGCGCGAAGGTTTAAATAAAACGCCCGAGAGAGTGGCCAAAGCCATGCAATTTCTTTTGCAGGGTTACCAAACCGACCCTGTTGAAATACTACAGTCGGCCATGTTTAAGGAAGATTACCGCCAAATGGTGATTGTAAAAGACATTGAAATTTATTCGATGTGCGAACACCATCTCCTCCCGTTTTTTGGGAAAGCACACGTAGCCTACATTCCCAACGGAACCATCACCGGGTTAAGCAAAATAGCACGTGTGGTGGATGTTTTTGCACGCCGCCTGCAGGTACAGGAACGACTGACCATGCAAATAAAAGAATGCATTCAGGATACCCTGAAACCGCTGGGAGTTGCCGTGGTTATTGAAGCCCAACACCTGTGTATGCAAATGCGCGGCATTCAGAAACAACACTCCATAACTACCACATCCGATTTTACGGGAGCCTTCGAAAAAGTGGCTACCCGCGAAGAGTTTATCAAACTGATCAGCTCGAAACTAAGTTAGTCGAATTCAATACAAACCGGCGACGACAGTTGAATCTCCTGTCCCGAGAATTGCAGGCTTCCATTCTCGCGGGTTATTTTGAACGCCGTGATATTTCCGCTTCGCTGATTGGCCACCAGCAGCCAGTTCCCGTCAGGAGAAATCCCAAAGTTCCGGGGCCAGTTTCCTTCCACCGAAACCGTTTCCAGCATTTTCAGCGACTGGTCGTTCCCGTTCACCTCAAAAACTGCGATTGAATTGTGTCCGCGGTTGGAACCGTACAAGTATTTTCCGTCGTTCGAAATATGAATATCGGCACAATAACTTTCGCCTTTAAAACCGGCAGACAGCGTTGAGATCTCCTGCCCAACCGTCCACTCACCGTTTTTCTTCCGAAGTACCGAAACGGTCGAATTCAGTTCATTGATCACGTAGATAACTCCCCCGTTCGGGTGAAACTCAAAATGACGCGGACCAGCTCCCGAAGCCAGTTTGGCAGATTTTTGCCCCGACTGCTTAAGTTGCCCGTCTTCCAACTGAAAAATATTGAGTTGATCAGTCCCCAGGTCGGCATTAAAAACGGTGTTTGAAAACGGTGAGAATTTTGCTGAATGAGCATGTGGCTCACCTTGCCGGCTTTTATCCGGTCCCGATCCTTCATTCTGAATTACCGTGCTGGCTTCGCCCAGGCTTCCGTCCTCATTCACCGGATACAACGAAACCGTTCCGCTGCTGTAGTTCGAAATCACCACGTATTTACCATCGGGCGAAATATCTGCATGGCAGGGGTTGTCTCCCTTCGAAGATTGTTTGTTCAGAAAATGAAGGTCTCCTTTTTCATCAACACGATACGCAGAAACACCTCCCACCTTTCCACCCGGCATGGTGGCTATTTCGGAAACTGAATACAGGTACTTTTTATCGGGCGACAAAACCAAAAACGAAGGATTATCCACCGCTTTAAACGTGCGTTCCAAACGAATTTCCCCGGTATTGGAATTCAGACTGCAATAGTAAATCCCTTCCGCGCCTTCTTTCGTATAGGTTCCTACGTAAAACTTCTGCAAATTATTATCTTTACTGAACACGATGGCGGGCAAAATCAGTCCCAGTACCATCAGAATTATTTTTGACATCTTTCTTTTATTTTGACAAAGTTGAAACTACTAATTTAAAACGAAACGACATGCAAAAACCGGTTATCGCCCAAAAAGCTCCCAAAATGCTTACGCCCGAACCCGGCACCTATTACTGGTGTGCCTGTGGCAGAAGCCAGAACCAACCTTTCTGTGACGGCTCTCACCGCGTAACGGAATTCAAACCACTTGCTTTTACCATCGAAGAAAAGAAAGACGTTTGGCTATGCCAGTGCAAACATTCGTCGAACAAACCTTATTGCGACGGCACACACCGAACGCTTTAAATCGAACCTGACGATCAGGAGGTTTTCTTAAAATAGTCTTTGCTGGCATTGCAAATCGGACATTTGTATTCTTCCGGAACATCTTCCCATGGTGTTCCGGGAGGAATCCCAACTGTGGGGTCGCCCTCTTCCGGGTCGTACTGATAGCCGCAAATGGTGCAGGTAAAAATACCATCGCCACTTTCTGCCTCAGTTGCCGGTTCTTCCGCCTTCTCAGTCACAGGTTCGGCTTCCGGTTCATCACCCAGCTTATCCCGCTCAATGTAGGTAGGTGCATTTTGGGGAGCCAGCATTTTGTATTTCCTGTGGTAATAATCGTAGGTAAGCGGCTCTTCGTTTGAAATCAGTTCACCATCCACCACTTCCGCAATAATCAGCATATGGCTTCCAACATCCACACTTTCCAGCACCTGGCAGTCGAACCAAGCCACGCAGGAATCCAGCACAATGGGAGCTCCCGTTTTGGCAGTTTTTGTTTCAACTCTCTGGAACTTATCGATTTCGGAGCCCGACATAAAGCCAAACTTCCCAATCAGCGAAGTTTCCACTTCTTTTTTCAAAACAGACAGTGAAAAACGTTTACTATCCAGGATTTTTTGGGTGGAGTAATTATTTTTATGGCTGCTGATAGCGATCTTCGAAGGGTTGGAAGTGATCTGAAAAGCAGTATTTCCGATGTACCCAACCTTCTCTCCTTCATGCTCACTTGCAATCACATACAGCCCGTACGACTACTTATGAATTGCTCTGTAATTCATTTAACTGCTTATCTGCTTTAGTCAAGTTTCTTTGTTAACTCATTCAATGGAGTAGGTACAGTATCCACCGCCTGCTCAATTAACCTAAAGAATAGCTTACCTCTATATGTAGATAGCTTTC
>JBKDZK010000419.1:0-2522 GCA_047971205.1 Draconibacterium sp. | reverse complement strand
CAAAATTGCCACAGAGCTAAAGGAGCGGAGAGGGGAAAATTCAAATTAGCCAACATTGAATCTTTTTCTAATCCCAAAATTTTCTGAAAAAATGTTCGAAACTTGGTTTGGCGGTTGTTTGAAGTTGTTTGAGTTTGTTTGAAATGGTTTCTGTTGTCGTACTGTTGCTATGAGACCCCTAACTTATGGCGTATTTTTTTGGAATATAAAATTAGGTCGCTTTCTATGAGCGGTTTGTTTGGCATAAACAAATCGCTAATTCTAAGGTTCCTGTCTATTACGAAAAACATGCCCCTATCGATATGTTCTTGATCGGCAATAATTTCCCCGTCATAACTCAATATATCGTCAATGCCAAGATCGTATTCTATATTGTAATTTGTAAAATCTCTGTAACTTTCAATTGGGACCAACGCAATTATGTTTTTGCATAAAAAATTGTTCTTGTTGGTATTTAAAAACCTAAATATATCTTCGTCGCATATATTACATACGCTGTTGGGATAGAACAATATCACCCTGCCCCCATAAGTTACCATATCGGTTATATTGTTGCTTTCTGTTTGGTTCAACAGTAAGGTTAGGTCTAACTTTTTGTTGCTATTTTCATAGTTGGCAAAAGCATTGAGTTTCCAATGCTCATCGTTTGGACTTAACTCTTTTCTTGTACCGATAGCTTCTCTATATTTCAGGATAAAGGCTAAGTTGAAGCATAGTACAATTGCGATTACAATTAGGCATATTTTACTTTTGAGCATAATTAACGAAACGTGTATTTTAACAATAAGGGGTTGTCCGCCGGGTTTACATCGTCGGCAAAACGATAAAGGGGGCGCTTTTCTTTCGCGGCAAGTTGCGGGGCGGCATAATCGGTGGATTCCAAATGTTTTAGTTTTTCTCTAAGATAATAGGGTTCTACGAGGAAGTAAAGGGCTGTTTCGTCCAGAAAAATTGGCATAAACCCTTCGGTAATCTCCATTTCGGGCATTTGCAGGAAAACATCGTCGTTAAATGCCTTAAATGTTTGGTTTTTGCCCGCGCTTTTGTCATAAATATCAGCGTAAATACCTCCGCTGTGCCTAAACGTAAAGAACAATGTATTGTTGCTCTCCATTACACAGTTTACGTCCCATATATTGTCGGATCCTTTACATTGTAAGACAAACTCCCTCAAATCAAGTTTTTCGTCATAATAAAATTCATAGGGCAAAGATTTTGCGCCAAAGTCCAAAATGTACCGTGGGGCGATATAATCGATATAGATTTCGTAAATCGTGTCGGAAAAAGCCTGGGCCAAACAAACCGTATCGTTTATCGCGTATAAAGTAGTAAGTTGGGCAAAATCCCTTTCGTCTTCAATAGCGGAAATGCGTAATGATTTGTTGCGCAGTTTAAATCCGCCTTTCCCCGCCCAATACGAGTTAATTTTATACTCTTTGCCGCCAGAATAAGTAACCTTCTTGAAAAGAGTTAAAGACGAATCGTTTAAATGAAAAGCGTTATCGCAATAATCTGGTAAGGGGATAATTTTCTTAAAATCTCCATTGAGTTGATACTCGTGCAAGCTCTTTGTGTTGAAATCTAAAATATATATCGAATTATCGAATGTGTATATGTCCCTGACAGATGTAAATTGATAGGGGCCGTTACCGATTTCTGCAATACTTGCCATTTCGTTTGTGCCGATATCATAAATATGGACCCTTTTAGTGCCAGAGCCCGAGAGCAAGATAATTTTATCCTTTACGATTTGTAGTTTCTTAACGCTTCCTACAAACCCCGCTTCAAACTTTATTGCTTCTGCTTTTGTAAAAAACTCGCTAAAATCGATTTCGTCCGAGTTAATCGCGACATTTATTCTATTAGCTGCTTTTGCCGCCTTTTGGCTATCCGTTTCAACTTTTTTCTTGTTGACATTGGTACAGGAAGAAATCCCATAAACCAGGAGAATGCATACAAAAATAGCTCTCATTACACTATCTTTATTAAACATAAATAAAAAGGGACAAACAGGTATTGATTGGCCCATAATTTTTATTCGCAAAACACCGTATTGTCGCACGAACGGCTGTTGTCATTCCTACAACCTTGCCTATCTCCTAAAATTTGGCACCAAACATTCCTGGCCTTTTCTTCTACGGCCGCTTTCTTCTCCAAATCTGAAGAAGCATGTGCTGTTTTAGCAGATAATGCGATAAGGTTCAGTACAACATAAGATGCAATTGCGAAAGTAAGTAAGATTCCTTTCTTTTTCATTTTTACCGATTTAAGGTTACACACAAAATACAAGCTTACCGTTTTTTTGTGTCGGTCTGTTCAAAACAAATAGGCTTCCGCCATAGAAGTGCGCCGCACGATGGCGGCAAGGGCCCGGCCCTTGGTCCCGTTTTCGTTGTTTGCCGGCGGCACCAACGGGGAAATGCCAATTGCCATAAAGGTATTTTTTTTTTTTGTATTTGCAAAATTTTTCTGAAAAAATGTTCGAAACGTGGTTTGGCGGTTGTTTGAAATTGTTCCTGGCG
>JBKDZK010000418.1:0-2601 GCA_047971205.1 Draconibacterium sp. | reverse complement strand
TTGTTATACCTTTGTTCTGTAGCATGTTCTTTTGTTTTTGTTTTACAACACAAAGATGTTGATAATCAATATCTTAACAAAGTCAACATGCTGCTATTTTCCTGATTGTAAGTATTTTAATGAACTTGCGAAAGTTGAATTATTTTATTACTCCATACTTCAACATAAACTACAATAAAAATGAAATTACGGAACTTTTCCAGGGAAAAGATTACTGGATTATTCCTAATACCGGAGTAAGCTGGGCTATTGGTCAGCCAATTTCATACTTTTATCCTGTATTTGCCGGAATTGACCCTGCCGACGGTGCTCCGATGTGGTATGTTCCAGGAGACAACATTGCTGAAAATACAGAAGATCCTGAAAAAACGACAAAAACGTTCAATACTGCTGCTCTTGAGCAGAGTACCGGCATTGACAGGTATGCCCCTGTGGCTGGAGGTTTTGGCTTGAATGCAGGTTGGAAAGGATTCACTTTACAAGCTGATTTTTCATTTGTATTGGGAAAATACCTTATTAACAACGACAGATATTTCTACGAAAATCCAACTGTGTTTACAGGATTCAATCAATCTTCAACAGTATTGGACTACTGGAAAAAACCTGGCGATGAAGCTCGTTTCCCGGGGTATAACGTGGCTCAATTCACCCAATTTGATTCAAGATTGATTGAAAATGCTTCATTTATGAGGCTAAAAAACCTAACCATTGGTTATAGTTTGCCTAAAAGTTTACTTAATAAGGTTGGATTTTTGTCTGATGCCAGAGTTTTTGTTACTGGGCGTAACTTGTTGACTTTTACTGAATTTACAGGGCCAGATCCAGAGATTGATTCGAATCTGACTTTAGGTACAAATCCGAATACTAAACAATATACTTTCGGTGTTGAAATTAGTTTCTAGTCAGTTAAAATTTAAATGAGATGAAAAATATTATAAAAATATTGACAGTATGCATTTTTGCGGTTTTAGGAACCGTATCATGCGACTTAGATAAATATCCAAGTGATAAAATAGAGCAGTCTCAGGCATTTAAAACGATAGAAGATGCTACTGCTTTTAGAAACGGTATTTATGCTAATTTGCGGGGGCGTTTGTATGGAACTTACACGTTCACTACTGATATACAGGCTGATTTATTGAATGCCACCTTAGATTATGGAAATAGAAACGGTATGGCACATAAATGGACACCATTTCTGGCAGATGATTATACAATCAGGGATATCTGGAGAGACACTTACGCGGTACTCGTTAACGTTAATAATATTATTGAAAATATTGAAAGCATTCCAACGGAAAACGATGAAGATGCTGCTAAAATCCAGAAATACCTTGGAGAAGCATATTTTTTGAGAGCCTATTATTATCACGAATTGGTACAACGGTTTGCAAAAGATTATGACCCTGCCACTGCCAGTAGCGATTTAGGTGTTCCGCTGGTTTTGGTATTTGATGTAACATTATTACCAGAGAGAGCCTCTGTTGAACAGGTTTATCAGCAAATAAACAGTGACTTGGCTGCTGCCAAAACACGTTTGGCTGGAGTTGCCGGAGAATCGGATGCCAGCCGGTTTACCATTGATTGTGTTGCAGCACTGGAAGCACGTGTAAAATTATGCATGCACGATTATACCGGAGCTGCTTCAACTGCGAAGTCCTTAACTACAAGTTCGGCCTACTCATTAATTGAAAATGAAGTAGAATTCAAAGATATGTGGGTAAACGATATCAGTACTGAAGTTATTTTTCAGTATCCTCTTAGTGCCCCGAATGAGTTAGGCAACACAAATAATGTATACCTGGGTTACAAACCAGACATAGATAAATATACTCCGGATTTTGTACCTCAACAATGGGTGATTGATTTGTATGAAGAAAATGACATAAGAAAAAGTGTCTATTTCGAGAAAAAACTGGTTCACATTCAGGGTTTTGATTATCCTGATATTTATTGTGTAAACAAATATCCGGGAAATCCGGCTTTATGGACCGAAGCAAATACAAACTACCAACAGAAACCTAAAGTATTTCGTTTGGCTGAAATGTATCTCATCCAGACCGAGGCATTGGCAATGGCCGGAGGTAAAGATGGAGAGGCAGTGGCAGTGTTAAATGAACTTAGAGAAGCCAGAGGTGCTTCGAGCTTAGGGAACTTAACCGGAGATGCCTTGTTACAAGCTGTAAAAGATGAAAGAACTCGTGAGTTGATGTTTGAAGGAAACAGACTATATGATCTTAAGCGTTGGAACATGGGCTTCGAAAGAAAGGCTCCTCAAAATATGGACTTAATTATTACTGGTGCTGATTTTAATGAGAAAAGGGTTACAGCCGGTGATAACAAATTTGTTTGAGGGATCCCTCAGAATGACATTACAACCAATCCGAATATTACCAATCAGCAAAATCCTGGGTGGTAATCATTAAAAGTAGCCAAAAGCTCTTTTATAAATATTGAAAAAGTCGTTGGGTATACTCAACGACTTATTTTTGGTGTGCCGTGCATGGTAAATTACAAGATGGTGTAAGACCATTGTGGGGGTTTGTAGTAGCCAACCACTAGCTTAAGGCAAGGGTGCTTATCGTGAGGTATAACCTGAAG
>JBKDZK010000417.1:0-1887 GCA_047971205.1 Draconibacterium sp. | reverse complement strand
GAATAGAGCGTGTAAGGCGTACCTTCTTCTTTCTCCATATTTTCGGAATCCGACTGGCTGAAAATATCCAGTTGTGGAAGAAAATCATCGTCAGTCCACGGATAGCCACCCAATGTTTTTTGATTCAAGGCCTGCAATCCCAGCGTAAATTCTCCGCCTTGAACGATACCAACTACTTCGCCAATGCTGGTGTTGAGATCGGTATAATAAGGTCCCCAAATCAATGCATCAATCCCATCTTCCGACGATATGGAAGCCACTTCAAAGGTTAGGTGATCTTTTTTAGGCTGAATGTTTACCTGAACCGAAATATTGTTCTCAAAATTCAGGGTAAGTGCTTGCTTGTCTTTTTGAAAGGATGCCTGTTGAGGTTTTAGAATAACCGTATCCTGTTTTAATGTAAGCAGCCACGATTCACGTTCGGGAAGTAAGTGATTCATGCTTGTGCTGTTGTCTTTCAATTCAATGATCTTCCCTTTATTACTGATGGTCATTGTCCATTTTTCAAGCTGAAATTGTTCCCCTTTTTCTACGGAACAGGAAGTAATCAGGAAGATTAAAAGAAAGAACTGGATGACGGTTGTTTTCATTTTTTGGTTCATTTTATCGTTTTTAATTGGTTTTATAATTTCAGATTTATTCTTTAACATGCAGGATTCTGCGAAGACGGATATCGTTGGAAGAGGCTCCCACCATGATCCGGAAGTCACCCGGTTCTACTACCCATTGCATTTCTTCGTTGAGCATTTTCAGCGTTTCCGGTGTTACGGAAAAGCTCACTTCCTTGGTTTCTCCTTTTTTCAGGTGAATTCGCTCGAAACCTTTTAGTTCCATTAAGGGGCGTACCACCGATGTAAACAGATCCCGGACATACAGTTGAACCACTTCATCTCCGTCGTAATTACCTGTATTGGTAATATTTACACGTACTGTGGTGCTTTCATCTTGCCCGATTTGCCGTTTGTCGAATCGGAGGTTGCGGTACTGAAATTCGGTGTAGCTCAAACCAAACCCAAAGGGGAAAAGCGGTTTCCCGGTGAGGTTGCGGTAATCATCGCCGCGGCCGGTGGGCTTGTGGTTGTAATAGAGCGGAAGCTGCGATTCGTGTACCGGGAAAGTGACCGGGAGCCTGCCCCCCGGATTGTAATCTCCAAACAGCACATCAGCCACGGCATTTCCTCCTTCATCGCCGGGGTACCAAACGTCTACAATAGCTGGTACTTTGTCGATCCAGTTGGTCATGGTAATGGCGCTTCCTCCTACCAATACTACAACTACCGGTTTTCCGGTTTCAGCAACTCTTTGAATCAATTCTTCCTGTTTCCCCGGAAGCGAAAGATAGGCACGGTCGTTAAATTCGCCTTCTTCTATTCCTGCCACCACAACGGCTACATCACTTTTTTGGGCCAGCGCAACGGCTTCGCTGATCGTTTGTTCCGAATTATCCTTTACTCCCACATTCCAAACAAGGTTAAAGCGCGCATTGCCAACCGTTTCATAAAACTCGATGCGTACATTGTATTCCCTGTTTTTTTCAAAGCGGTATTGGGTTGTCAGCGTTCTCACTGTCTGTTTTTTCCAATTGTCGGGCACCAGTTGATTATCGATGTAAATGCGGTAGCCATCGTCGTCTTTTATCCCGATTTCAAACGTTCCTGTTTCCGGCGCAAGCAATTTGCTTGTCCACCGCACCGAATAGCAATCGTAGTTTATTTTGTCAGGAGCAGGAGAAAAAAGAGTCCACCCAAAATGTAGCTGCCGGTCAATTCTGGTCAGCGCAGGTTCTCCGTTTAATTCACTGTTGTTAAAATATTCGCCTGTCAGTCCGTTGGTTTTCTTTCCGTTTTCAATCGTAAAAAGTGAAGAAGAAGGTACTGACTGAATATT
>JBKDZK010000416.1:0-3673 GCA_047971205.1 Draconibacterium sp. | reverse complement strand
AATCGGCAAGCCCTGTAAAAATAATGTTTACAAAGCTTTGCCGATTAAAATGTTTTCACCTATTTGGGTGAAAAACATCATCGCTGATGAAAATTACATATTCTTCTGAAAAAATCAACTCTTTTGGCGGAATAAATTTTATTGACCGTACAATAAATAACGCAGGCATCTATTCATACATCGACCAATCGCTTGGCCAACGTGGCAGTAAGGCAACTTACCGCTATAGCGATCTGTTTCGTAGTTACCACTTACTGGACAACTTTGTTTACCGGGCTATTATGACCAACGACCGCGAGATGTCCGACCTCGAAGTGGTGGAATTCTACAACGACAGGGGAGATAGCGAACGCCTTTTCGACGATTACCTTCTATTTGAACTGATTTCTTATCCGGTTTAATTTTTTTGAGCTTTCTCCGTCGATAATGTTTTCTATCGTGTTATCCAGGTTGGGCTGTTCTTTCTTGCTTTCCCGGATATCATTGCTGGTGTCCGGTCTGTGTCTCGAAAGTATCTCCTCTATTTCGTGTCCGGACTCCCATTTTAATTGCAGGCTACGGTTTTTATAGTTCACTTTTATTACCTCGCAATGAATAATGTCCCCTGCTTCGAATTTTTTTGTGGCATTTTTCATTTTTGTACGTTTGGTGCCGTAAATAGATTTAATGGTAGGCAAAGTTGCCCTGTACCTGTCTTCAACAAGGTAAGTTGTGCTTTTATCCAATTCTTTAACAATTTTAACCGGTACTACTGTTCCGAAAAACCTATCCATATTGCCTGTAAACCATTCTTTTAATTGGGGATTGATTCCTAAAACGGGTTGTCCGTCCTGGTTATATCCCCAAAAGGTGGGCTCAATAATGTCCCCTGCTTTTACTTGGTCAAAAGCCTCTTCTGTATCGAAGTTCCTTTTGTGCAAAAGCCCGGTAATTGAGCCGCATTTCCATTTGAAGCCATAACCAATATCTACAAATACCCCATAAGCGGCTTTACGGATAACAACGCCTTTGCATTGTTCGTTCTCAATTAAATCATATTTTTTAAATTGAGGTGTTTCCCCGTCCAGGATAATTGATAAGGGATTTTTCTTGTAGTGGTAAATTTTGCCAAAAAATATTTTCCCTGTCAATGTTGGAAAAATAGCTTTCCATGAGTCCGAGTCATAGTATTTCCAAGGCATATGGTTAAACGAAACATAAGCAAATAACCCACCGGTTTTAACAATAAACCCCTTTTGTCGGATATCATATACCACAAAGGGGATATTGTTGTCTCCGTCAAGCTGTTTCTCAAAATCCTGTATTTGTTTCGATAGATAGCCTTCCTGGTTTGAAATTTTCAATATCCTTTTCAAACCAGATTTCCATTTACTCCAATCTATCATATTATGCAGTACTTTTTTTAGTATGCTAAACTTACCAAAAAAAATGCTATTGAAACAGATTTATAACCATCCTGCACAGTTTTTAAAACGTAAAGCCTTTGCCCCGTTTAGCTGGAAGACAGGGTTGTTACCTATCTTTAATCTTTTTTTATTTCGTTACCGCGTTCTACCAGGTAAGATTTCGATGAGCTTTCAATGGCTTTTAGGGCAATATCCTTCACGCCTGCCTCGGCTTTGGCCGTTTTGGCCGACAGTTCTTTCATGGCAGCTTCCATTTCGCCAACTTTTGCCTTTAGGGCAGAAATAGACTGTTCTTTCAGCTTTAGTTCGCCTTCCACTTCTTTTTCTTTCAGTTTTATCTCGAAGTCATAGCTTGTTTTCAGTTTCTCGGTGGTGGCTTTAACGGCATTGCCCACTGCTTTTTCCAATTCACCTGCAAAAGCTTCATCTTTTCTTCGTAGTTCTGTCAGTTCGGCTTCAGCTCCTTCGATGGTGGCTTTGCGTTCTGCAAATTCTTTTTCGAATGCAGCTTTTTTTGCTGCAAGTTCTTTTTCAAGCTGGTGTTTTTTTTCTTCATAAACATCGGCTTCCTTTTTTCGTCCGGTTTTTCGTTCGTACTGGTATTCTTCTTCCTCACGCCGACGTTCTATTTTTCTTCTTTCATTTTCTTCTTTTATCTGCAACAACTGCTCGGCCTGTTCTTTTTTCCAGAGCGCCCTCTTTTCAATCATTTCTGCTTCATGCCTTTCTTTATCTGTATTTATTTTTTCGTCAAATGCTTGTTTTTGCTGTGTCATTTCCAGCTCAAACTGTTCGCGTTTTTCTTTTTGCACCAATAACATCACGGCCAGCGAATCGGTATTTGTCGAGAGGCCGTAAAGGTCTTCAAGTTTCTGGCTTTCAATATCAATAGCTTTTTGCAGCTCTGCAAATTTATTGTATTCGCGGGTAAATTGCCCGGCAAGTTTATCAAGCTCATGCGAAACCGATACTTTTAAATCTGCAATTCCTTTTATTATTGATTCGTTACTCAGTTCTTTTGCCCGGTTGGTAAGTTCCGTTTTTTGTCGTTGCTCTTGCTCTTTTTTAGGCTCATCAGATTCCTGCTTCTGCTGTTTTTTAAGCAGTTCGCCATAAGCCTCCAGTATTTGGGCTTTGGTATTTTTTTCGCTTACTTTTTGTTCCATAACAGTATAGTTTGTTTTAACAAAAGTAACAATTACCTTTTGTTATTTCCGGTATCGACAAAATCTTTGCGGACAATTTCTTTTTTTTATATACTTTTGATAACAACCTAATAAAATAACGTAACGATGAAATGAGACAATTGGTAATAATCTTTCGGGGGCTTTGCTTATTTATCACAAAAGGTAATGTGCTTTAACAGATTAACCATAACAATGATTTTCAGATATATCAAAGTAAAATTATAATATTGAAAATTTTAGCAGAATCGGACTTATGACAAAAGACGAAATAAAGAACAGGCAAAAACAATTATTGGAATTGATTCGTCTGCATCGTAGCTGGCAGTGGGGGTACACAAACCTGATTCGCACCAGCATTTTGTACTGATGTTGCTGATACGGATTTCTATAATGTCCTTATTGTCGAAACCCAGGCCATCTGTCATGTTTATTATCTCCTGCCCTGAACTTCCGGCAGTACGGTGCGTGCTGGCCCGGCTCAGGGTACTCTGGTTCAAAGGGTCTTTGGCATTTACGTTTATCACTTCTACATCCAGGCTAATGTCTCCGCAATAACAGTCGTTTTTTGCTTTTTTGAATTTAAACTTATAGATAAATTTTTCAACCACATTCATGAGATACAGGTTCCTTAGGCCAAATTATTATCCGGTTTAAAAAGATATTTCTACCAGAACATTTCTGCACAAATTAGTACATAAAAAATATTTTGACATTTTTAAAGGTACTACAATTTCAGCAAAAGGGGCAATCTCAAAACAGGAATATGCAACACGGCGGAAAATAGGGTAGCCATAGGAAATCAACAAGCCCTGATTAGCGGCGAAAGTATCTTTGGGCCGTCGCCCCCCTAATGGTACTACCTTAAAAAACAAGCAGGAAATGGTCAGCGCTTTAAATTCTATTACTAACTTGCGGCCCAATTGGAAACTAAAACTACATCCTGACCCGAAAATTTAATGGCACTTTTTTCAGATACGGAGTTAGAACGATTGTTTAAAAGAATTGCAGCTGATGACGAAAACGCTTTCAATGCTGTCTTTAACAGAAACTATGACCGTATTTATTCGACAGCTTTACAAT
>JBKDZK010000415.1:0-1988 GCA_047971205.1 Draconibacterium sp. | reverse complement strand
AATCCATTTTATTGCGGATTAATGACAAGTAAGATGATTCCGGGACAAGTAATTGAAGGAAGGCATGAGCCCTTGGTATCAAAGGAGTTATTTCTAATGGTTCATAATATCCGACAGGAAGGGAGAGTGCATGGGTTTGTCCATGAAAAGGAGAATGACAACTTACCCCTGAAAGTCTTTGCTAAATGTGATAAATGTGGCACATACCTGACAGGCTATTTGGTGAAGAAGAAAGGCTTATATTATTATAAATGTCCCAGCAAAGGCTGTAATGTAAATCGCAGCGCTAAAGCCATGCACGAAATGTTCAGGGAGATGTTGAGACCCTTTCAAATAGGAGAAGAAGAACTTGAACTTGTAAAACTACAGATTGAGGAACATCTTGCAACATTTTTTAAATCACAGATTGACGAGACAAAAGTTTTAAAGACGAAGCTTACTGAAATAAAACAGAAACTGGAAGCCATCGAAGAACGCTTCGTCATCGGAGAAATTGACCGTGCTCTTTATCAAAAATTTCGACCAAAATATGAAAAAGAATTTCATGAAATTGAAAATGAATTAAACAAAACAGGCAGATATAGTTCGAACCAATCATGCAAACTTCTTTTTTTCCTTAATCCCAGAATTGACAAGGGTTTCAAAAGGACAAAAAAAAGGGGATTCTACCCAAAATGATAAAATCCCCCATTGGGTACCCCGGACGGGATTCGAACCCATGACCTACTGCTTAGAAGGCAGTTGCTCTATCCAGCTGAGCTACCGGGGCGTACCTTATTTTATAATGACTTGTTGCTTAAAAGGCTACTTATCCGACAAAGCCACCGGAGCAGCCTGCTTTGCGCTGCAAAAGTAAAAATCAAAATCAAAAAAAACAACCCCTAATAGGGCGTCGGGGATTCATTATAGCAGGTGTATCCCGTTTTGTTTGCATTGGTCGATCATCTCGTCGGGCCAGATACTCGATTGTATTTCGCCAATGTGTGCTTTTCTCAGAAAATACATACAAAGCCTCGACTGGCCGATCCCCCCGCCGATGGATAACGGCAATTCGCCATTTAACAGTTTTTTGTGCCAGTACAGATTTTTGCGCTCTTCGGCACCAGATGCCCGCAATTGTCCCAAAAGCACTTCGCGGTCAACACGGATGCCCATAGAAGATATTTCAAAGGCACGGTTGAGTATGTTGTTCCATAAGACCAAGTCACCATTCAGTCCTTTCATTCCGTTTTTGGTAGGTGTGCTCCAGTCGTCGTAATCAGGTGCCCTGCTGTCGTGTACTCCGCCACCTGGCAATTCTCCACCTATCCCAATAATAAAAATGGCCCCATGCTTCCTGGCTTCTTCGGTCTCCCGCTCGGCAGGGGTAAGTTCCGGATAACGGGCCTCCAGTTCCTCCGAATGGACGAAAGTGATGGAATCGGGCAGTTGGGGCTGGATATCCAAATGGGTTTCACAGACATGGAACTCGGTACGTACCAAAGCTGCATAAATCTTGTTTACTATGTATTTCAGGTAATTCAGGTTGCGCTGTTCGGGACCGATCACCCTTTCCCAGTCCCACTGGTCGACATACAGCGAATGTATGTTTGTCAACTCCTCATCGGGCCTGATGGCGTTCATATCGGTATAAAGCCCAAAGCCCTCGCTAATTTCTAGGTCGGCAAGGGCCAGGCGTTTCCATTTGGCCAACGAATGTACAATCTCTGCATTGGCATCGTCTAGGTCTTTTATAGGAAAAATTACAGGGCGTTCGGTACCGCTTAAGTCGTCGTTTATCCCTGTGCCCTGCTTCACGAACAAAGGGGCAGTTACCCGGCGCAAGCGCAATTCGGAAGCTAGGTTCAACTGAAAAAAATCTTTTATCTGCTTAATGGCTTGTTCGGTCTGATGGACATCAAGGATAGAGCGGTAGCCTTTTGGTAAACTAAGTTGCATAGTTTCTAATTATTGATAAATAATTTAGACAAATGTAAAACACTTCCCCA
>JBKDZK010000414.1:0-6085 GCA_047971205.1 Draconibacterium sp. | reverse complement strand
AGGAAAACACGGCATCGACAGCACCCTGTTTCCCCATCATCTCCTGATCGATTATGTGAGGGTTTATCAGAAAGAGCTTACCGGAAAATGAAAACCTTTGTTGAGAAGACCTGGATAATATATCGATTACAGGCAGTGGCACAATCGACGGACAGGGAGTAGCTTTTTCATCCGATATTCCAGGAGATGATGCAGGCATCACAAGGCCTCACCTGATTCAGATAACCGATTGTCCTATTTTTATCCGCCTCGGCAATCGGGCCCGTAAACATGCCCCAGATGCACCGGAACCGGGGATGGGAACGCTAATGAATGTAAATATTTCGAACATTATTGCAACAAGCTCTTCAAAAACAACTTCGAACATTACGGGAGTTACTTCGGCCTATGCCGAAAACATCAGGTTTAACAATGTTCAGGTTTTTATTAAAGGTCATAATGTCAGACCGTCATTTATCTTTCACGATGTGAAAAACGGATCGCTGATTAATCCCGTGGTTTATTCTGAATTTGAGAAAGTAGAAACTCTCGTCAAAGACGAAAACTGCGAAAATATTCGCCTGGTTCAATAAAAGTTAAGATGGAATTATCCGAAAAAAAGAAAAGAGGGGAAAGCTATGGACGCTTTTTGAAGATGATTGATAATTTACAAACCCCTAAACACAAAACCAATCATAAATACAGAAGTCGCTTTCCCCCTATTTTTTATCTCTTTTTTATCATGGACGGGAGGGGTAATACAACAAACAGGCCAAAATTCTTAACTCCTCTTTTTCAGCGAAATCAACATTTTGTTAAGCAAATGCCTTTCTCAATGTGGGAAAAATTTGTCAAAACGAAACTGAAAAGCCACCTTTTTGCCTGCCGGATGAGTCCCTCAAACAAGCTACCGGGGAGGCAAAACAAGCCGCACTTCTATTCTATTTTAATCGAGGGTAATGGCAGTCATTTCTTTTTGAAAGAGTGCGGTCATGGCGGCGGCAAGCACCAGTTTTGTGTCCTCATCGAGGCCCTTGTGCAGCCAGACAATGCTTTTGTTCATCCCCAGCATACCCGCGCCCAGGTACTGAATGGCGGAGAGGGTTTGTTCGCCTTCGCGAAACTGGTAACCACGTGCCGGGAGCATTTGCCCGCGTTTCCCCTCTTGCTCAGAAGTAGCCGATACAATCAGGATCTTTCGCTGCCCGTTGGTCAGTACAGCGCTGCCGGGTTCGTCCGATTCGGTGCCCACCGACTTTTTCATAAACAGCAGCCAAAGCCGGGTGGTGTCGTTGTTCAGGACAATGGATGCCGAGAAATTATGCTCCGCCAGTTGCAGTTCGTCGTCGCCCAGGTAAAACCCCGAGAAAAGCTCCAGACTGTTTTTGAGTTGCACCTTTACATCGGTTGCCGCATTAACGCGGGCGGTGTTCGATTTGCCGTCGCCGAGGGTAAACGAGAACTTGTTGCGGGTGGTACTCTCTTCGCGCGTGCCCCAGAAATTTGATTTTCCGTGGGTGGTGGTCCAGCCGTTTTTGCTTTCGGTTACCGCGTACTCCCCAAATTTGTATTTGGCAACTTTCCCCATGGTTTGTACGCCGATCTTTACTTTCAATGGGTCCGAATTATCGGCCAGATTTTGATCGATCACCACGTTTTTCTGGGCCGAAGCCCCGAGAACAATCATTGCCAGTATGAACAGTAAAATGGTTTTCATAGCTACCTGCTTTTAAAAGTGTTGCCTGCTTTCGGGAGATAAAAGTTACGGCGAAAAAACGGTTTTTGCCTTCCACCTGGAGTTCTTTGCGGGGCCGCACCCACGTCACCCTAAAAAGAAAGGCCGGTATTCCAACAAGGGAAGCCCGGCCTTTTGCACTGTTTGCTGTTTAATGCTATTTCCTGTTTAACCGTTCCAATAATGTTCGTCAGTTTTTCCTGCCGGAGGCCTTCATCTTTGTCATGAAACAAAGACGAAGCAGAAAATTCTAGGCTGATTTTTATCTTCACCCATCATCTTCACCCCGGCTAAGTTCGGACGGGTGATCTCCTCGGTTCCTCGGAGCTTCCCGCTCTCACTAACCCGGAGTTTCGATTCCGGGATCAATAAAAATAGGCCATTCGCTTCGAATGCCGCAACAGTTCTCGTACGTTGGGCCTCGTCCGGTGAGCCGAAAAACAAGTGAAGACGGCGTTAAAAGAGTTCGGCTGTTTGACCCCGAGTATTCGGGGGAGTTCCGAACTCTTAGCCGGCAACACGTAGTTTTTTCGAGTGAAGCGGGCGTAGCCTAGACTTTTGTGTTTACTATTTGTGTCATGACAAATAGTAAAATCCGGCTGATAAGCCAACGGCTTGGTAAGTTTAATTATTTCTCTTCTTTCTGTTTCTGTTCTACTTCCACGTTTACTTTTACTTCGTCGCCTTCGCGGGTTTTGCGGATCACGATCTTCTTACCGTCTTTTTCTATCACTTTCACGTCTTCGCTCATTTCTTCCACGTGAATTTGTTTGCCGTCTTCAATGATCTCCACTTTGCCGTCGTCGCCGGCAATTACCTTAATGGTTTTGGTTTTGTGCGGCAGTCCGCTGTGCATCATCACCGGCGCCCCGGGAAACACGATCTCCTCGTGCACTTCCATTGCTTCGCCCGATGGTTTCTCGCGAATGATGGTGATCTTTTCACGGCCGTCTTTTAATTCCTTTTTCTCAAACGAAATGATCCCGGGATCGCTCAGGTCGATCACATTTCCGTTGGCACTGCTGCGCATCATCATCATTTTAGGCCCCGCAAAAGGAGCGCCCATCAGGTTGTTGTCACCTTTACTGGTCCATTCCATAAGTTCCTTGTCGTCGTCCGAAGTAATCATTTTTATCTTGTACTGCCGGGCGGAATCATCGTTGCAGGTGAACGAAAACACTTTAGGGAGCGAAGGATCGCCAACCTTGCTTATAAATAGCTTATGAATGGAATCGGTATCAAAGTCGAAGTCAAAATCCATGTCGGAGTCCAACACAAACTTTCCTTCTTTGGCCATCCACTGCATTTCCTTTCCATCGCCAATGGTATCGCCGTTCCACACAAAAACCTCCCCGGCTTTTAGTACCGTATCGAGCTGGGTTTTATTCCCCTTGTCGTCGATTTTTGTCACTTGAATGTGTTTTTTTCCGCGGGGCGGGTCCTGTGGCATTTCCCCGATTGAAATAGCTGAGGTTAATACAGCTGCCAGGGCCAAAATTCCGCTTGCCGATAAAATGTTCTTCATGTTGTTATTTTTTGAATTGATTTTCTGCAAACAAAGATAGATGGAAGACTGCCTGCCAATCAGTTAAAGCCTGGTTAAACTCTGTTAAGGAAAAGTTAAAACCGGTTTTTGCCCTGCTCAAATAACTATATTTGAAACATGAACAAAAAATTATTTACCGGACTGATTGTGTTGATGGGGATTTCCATTTTAGGGATTATTGCCGTTCAGCTGGTTTGGATGAACCAGGCCGTCCGGGTAAAAAATGAAATGTTCGGGCGGAGTGTGAACGAAGCGCTGATCCGCACGGTAAACCGCCTGGAAGATGTCCAGAACCTGGGCATTGTAAACGAAATGATATTTTCGGACGACTCGGTATTCCGCATGCCGTCCCATGCTACCACCCTCAACATGGATTTTGATGTGGACACCGAGTTTGTGTGGCAAAGCCAACCCGAATCGGTAAAAGTAGTTCCCCACACAGCCCCCCGGCTTTCCGGAAAACCGGTTCAGATCATCCGGCAGCTAAGCCCCGACAAAAAGAACGCGCTGATTGAAATAAAAATGAAAAGCGACTCGGCCCAAAGCCGGCAAACATTTTCGTACAACGTAAGCACTTCGTCGTCAACCAGCAACCATGTGGTGATTGCCGGGAACAACACCCGTTCGAATGCCACGGTGTTTGTGAAGCAGGACACCCTTTTTACCGATATGGATTCGCTGTATACGATCAGCACCCTAAAAATTGACTCGCTGCTTACCGACCTGGATACCTTTAAGATATTGCGCCCCGATCTTTCGCAGCGTATTCATTTTAAAGCCGGCAGCCTGAAAAAACTGGCCAACCGGATGGTAACCGAAGTATCGACATGGGATGTGCGGAAAATTGACGGGCAACTGGTTTCCGAAACCCTCAAAAAAGAGCTGGAAGAAAGCAGTATTCCGCTTGATTTTGAGTTTGCGATCCTCCGCGACAGCATTGCTGAGTTTCCCCTTGGGGTGAGCGACTCGGCCGCCGTGGTTCAGTCGGGATTCCAGGCAGCGCTTTACCCCAACGATATTTTTCAGAAAAACCTGACGCTGGCGGTAAGCTTCCCCGGGAAAAGCGGCTTTATTTACCGCTCGCTTAACTGGCTGCTGGTGGCTTCGTTCCTGTTTTCGCTGTTTATCCTCACCACCTTTGCACTGAGCATTTTTTACATTTTGCGGCAAAAGAAGATTTCGGAAATGAAGTCGGATTTTATCAATAACATGACCCACGAATTTAAGACACCCATTGCCACCATTTCGGTAGCCACCGACTCGATCACCAACGAAAAGGTGCTGGGCGATGCGGAACAAATCAGATATTTTGCGGGCATGATCAAAAAGGAAAACAACCGGATGAACAGGCAGGTGGAAGATATACTGACGATTGCCCGGCTCGACCGGAAAGACTTTGAATTTAACTGGGAAGCGATTGATGTGCACGAACTGATCAAAGACGCGGTGCAGGGAATTATTCTGCAAGTGGAAAAGCGGGGCGGCAAAATCGACCTCGACCTGCAGGCTCTCAACCCGATGATCACCACCGACCGGAATCATTGTACCAATGTGGTGTACAACCTCATCGACAATGCCAATAAATACTCGGCCGATGTGCCGGAAATAAAAGTGCGGACACGTAACCAGCCCAACGGGGTTCTGGTTTCGGTAGAAGACAAAGGGATTGGGATGAGCAAAACGGTACAGTCGAAAATATTTGAGCGCTTTTACCGGCAAACCAGTGGCAATATTCACAACGTAAAAGGTTTCGGGCTCGGCCTCAGCTATGTAGAAGCGATACTGGAGGCCAACCGCGGAAACATCGGCGTTCAGAGCGAACCCGGGAAAGGAAGCAAATTTGATGTATTTTTACCTTTTGTGAGGGAGTAACGGACCTCTTCCTGTAGGAGGGGCAAAAATTAAAACGACAAATAGATTTCGGAGCTGAAAGAAAATAAGAGATTGAAGATGTTCATAAAGCATATAAAAGAAGGTTCTCGCAAAGACTCAAAAGAAGCGCCAAGGTCGCAGAGTATTCACTACCGTTTCTGATTTTGCGTTCTTTGGGCTAAAACTTAGCGCACTTTGCGTGAGATTTGTTTTTCGGACATCTTATCCGGTTTTAACCGGGGAGTGAACCAAGATGACAATGACAGCAAAACAACACATATTCCTGGTAGAAGACGACCTCAGCTTTGGGGCAGTGTTAAAATCGTATCTCGAAATCAACGACTACGCAGTTACGTGGGTGGACGACGGAAAATACGCGGTGGAGAGATTCCGGGCCGGCGAATACCAGATTGCCATTTTGGATGTGATGCTCCCCAACATCGACGGCTTTACCATTGCCACCGAAATCCGGAAACTAAACAAGGACATTCCCTTGGTTTTTCTGACCGCCAAAACACTCAAAGAAGACATTTTGAAAGGCTACAATGCCGGGGCCGACGACTACATTACCAAGCCTTTTGATACCGAGGTGCTGCTGTGCAAAATTCAGGCAATCATCAAACGGCAGTCGGTAGAAACGCCTCCCGATCGTCCGTTTTTCACCATCGGTTCGTACGAATTTGACGCCCGTTTGCGCACCATCAGTCGCGACCACGAACAACAAAAGCTCTCGCCCAAAGAAGCCGACCTGTTAAAACTGCTTTGCCAGAACAAAAACGAATTGCTGAGCCGCGAAACAGCCCTTCGGAAAATCTGGGGCGACGATGGCTATTTTACGGCCCGCAGCATGGATGTTTTTATCACCAAACTCCGGAAATACCTGAAAGACGACCCCAACATCGAAATCCGCAACATTCACGGAAGCGGGTTTATGCTGGAGGAGAAATAGGTGA
>JBKDZK010000413.1:0-4274 GCA_047971205.1 Draconibacterium sp. | reverse complement strand
TTATTGCCTGGCTCAACGGCGAGGCATTCAAGGTGTCGTTAACCGAGGTGCGTTATGGCGTATTTCTGGGATTGCTGACACCGCTGCTGATCTGGCTCTCCTCGAAAATGAAAAGCACCTTTCTTTTTGTAGTGGTGGCCCTGGTGATTATCAGCTTTGGCGGATTTTTACTCCATCTTATGTTTCCGAATTAACAAAACTTCGTATCCAAATCTCAAAAACCTAACTAAAAAACAAAAATGAAACGACGTACCTTTTTTAAAACCAGTGCGATAAGCGGATCGGTACTGGCTCTTTCCGGAGCGGCTGCGTGTACAACCGGTTCCGGGCATTCAGAAACCCCGGTAAACCTCACCGATTTTGAGTTGAATGAAACCACGGTTGCCGAACTTCAGAAAAAGATGGAGGCGGGCGAATTAACGGCCGAAAGTATTTGCCAAAAATACCTCGACCGCATTGAAAAAGTGGATGCTTATCTGAAGTCGGTGATCGAGTTAAACCCGGATGCCATTGAAATGGCCCGGCAGCTCGATGGCGAGTGGGAAAAGGGGACGATTCGCGGGCCTTTGCACGGAATCCCGGTGCTGATCAAAGACAACATTGATACCGGCGATAAAATGATGACCACCGCCGGATCGCTTGCATTGGCGGGGAACGTGGTGGAAAAAGATGCTTTTATTGTTGGCAAATTACGCGAAGCCGGGGCGGTTCTGTTGGGGAAGACCAACCTGAGCGAGTGGGCCAATTTTCGGTCGGATAATTCTTCGAGCGGATGGAGCGGCCGGGGCGGACAGGTACGAAATCCTTATTTTCTGGACAGAAGTCCCTGTGGCTCGAGTTCCGGAACAGGAGCTGCTATTTCGGCCAATTTATGCGCCATCGGAATCGGGACCGAAACCAACGGTTCGATCGTTTGCCCGTCGGGGAACAACGGCTTGGTAGGCATAAAGCCTACGCTGGGCATGTGGAGCCGGCAGGGAATTATCCCGATTGCACACAGCCAGGACACTGCCGGACCGATGTGCCGCAACGTAAGCGATGCTGCCATTTTGCTGGGAGCGCTGGCAGCAGCCGACCCGGACGATGCCGAAACCCATCTTGAAAAAGGGAATATTCTGAAGGATTATACACCTTATCTGAAAGCGGATGGTTTGAAGGGAAAACGCATTGGCGTGGCTTTGCAGATGTTGTCGGGCAACCGAAAGGTGAACGAGCTATTTATGCAGGCTGTCAGCGATCTGCGGGGGGCCGGTGCTGAAGTGGTTGAAGGGCTTGAGTTTGAGCACAACCGGGAATGGAACCGGTTTTCGTACCAGGTTCTTTTGTACGAGTTTAAAGCCGATCTGAACCAGTACCTGGCCGGGCATCCAACAGCCCGGGTGAAAAGCCTGGAAGAGATCATCGCTTTTAACAAGGCGAATGCCGGTACGGAAATGCCCTGGTTCGACCAGGAAATAATGGAAGCCGCGCAGGCCAAGGGCGATTTGACAAGCGAAGAGTACCTGGAAGCGTTGGCGAACTCCAAGCTGTTTGCAGGCAAGGAAGGAATCGACAAAGTGATGGAAGAGCACCAGCTGGATGCAATTATCGCGCAAACCAACGGCCCTGCGTGGACCATCGATTGGGTGAACGGTGATCATTTTAGCGGTGGAAGTTCATCGCCGGCGGCCATCTCGGGTTATCCGAACATCACGGTGCCGATGGGCTTTGTGGAAGGACTTCCGATTGGCCTCTCCCTTTTTGGGAAAGCCTGGAGCGAACCTGCGCTTCTGGAAATAGCCTTTTCGTACGAGCAAAAAACAAAGCACCGCAAAGCTCCCGGATTTCGGAACTCGCTAATGGAGTAGGCATTTATTACATGCGAAATGACATATGCTTTGTTTTTTAGGTGCTTATTTTATTATTATGCAATGAAATTCAACTCATGCCCGTAAAAATGAACGGTGTTGCAATTTATTTGTTAATTTTTCGATTCAGGTTTGGCTTCTTTTCTTTCTGAAAGAGCCAACTTCGGATTAGAGGATAAAAGTACAGCATGGAGGATTTGAAGAACTGGACCAGTTTTATCAACGGCGACAAGCAATCCCTTGAGATCATATATACAAAATACTATGATCAGCTGCTGAATTATGGGCTGAAGTTGTTTTCGGATCCTGAAATAGTGAAAGATTGTATACAGGATTTGTTTGTAAAGTTATACTCCAGCAAAAAAATAAAGCCAACCATGCATGTGCGGCCTTACCTGTTAAAATCGATCCGGAATATATTGATTGATAAACTGGCCAAACAGAAATTGCTGGTTTCTGAAAACGAAATCTCATTTCATATGCCCGTGGATGAGGAGGATTTGGAGAAGAAATTTGGTGGCAACGATGAGGAATTACTGATGCTCAAAAAGCTGTTGCATTCTTACGATCAGCTTTCAGACAAGCAAAAGCAAATCCTCTACTTTCGATACATTCAGGAGCTTTCTCATAAAGAAATTGCGGAGATACTGGATATCAATGAGCAATCGTCGATGAATTCGTCGTCAAGAGCCTTGTCGAAATTGCGAAACCTTTTACTGGATAAAGAAAATCAGGTTTTTCTCAGTAGCGATGATCTGAAGAAAAACCTGATTCTCTTGTGTATGGTATCGAAGTAGCTACTGCCTGGGCAGGGCTTTAAAGTCGATTTCCGGGTGAGCGGCAGAAGATTTTTCACGGGTAAAAACCGTTTTGTAAGCCGTGTTCTCATCAAAAAAGCCACAGTTTTTCATGATAAACGATTTCCGGTTTTTTGTTACGCCACCGTAATAATCGGCGCGGCGTTTGGCGGCAGCCGTTGCATCGTAGGTAAAACCGGCCTCGGTTAGTTCTATCCATTCACCTTTTTCGGTAACGATCCACTGGTTGGTAAGCTCCACTTTTCGGGTGAGGTGTCCCTGCGAAGGGATAAAGTTCTCGAGGAACGAATGCGGGCGGGTGTACCATGTTACCTTTTGCGGCCGCGAGAACGAGGCGATCAGTCGCCAGTTGTTTTGCTCCGGATCAAAGAACCACGACGTATAAACCGTGACACCTTCGCGGTTTTGGTCGGGGTGAATGCGGGTCAGAAACTGATAGGTCTTTCCGGCTTTCCACGGATAGCGCAGAAAACTTTGTCCGCCTGAACCTTCGCCCCCAAATTTTTTGGTAACCACGTCTTTGCCCTTGCCGAGCATGTGAACCTGGGCTTCTACCGGAATTTCTTCGGGATTATCGGTTGAATAAGGGCTCCAAACCGAAAACAGGATCCTTCTTTCGGTAGGCGAATTTACCTGGATTCCGCAGTATCCTTCGCCAAAACCATTAACCATATAGTAAGAGCCGATCACATCTTCTTTTTCAGGCACCATCACTTCGTTGTAGAAGTACTCTACGTTTCCGGCCGATTCGGGAATCGGGTACGAAAGATGAACCGAGGGGCCACGCCGGCCAAAATAGAAATTCTCGGGTTCGCGTACAAAAATCAGCGGCTCCTGTGCAGCTTCGCCTTCAATAATAAGGTCTGAAATATCTGCAAAAACAGAACCTGTGCGCGATTTGCCTTTCAAGTCGATACGTACATGCTGGTTTTCTTTTACCGTGGTGCTTCCCACTTTAATGGTTTCCCACGCAGGATTATCAAGCGTGAGTTTGTGCGCCTTCCCGTTTATCGACACTTCAATTTCGGATTTGCCTTCAGGAGTGCGGGCTTTCAAAGCTATGTCCAGGTTTCCGCTGTGGCCTGTTTTAAACCAGCAGGAAATTACGGCACTTTTATCGTTCCAGCCGGCAAGGCCGTTTTTGTTGATATCAACGGTTCCTGCTTTTTGGGTAACATAAGCATTCCCGCCAAGTGGAATATTTACTGCTGAACCGGCCGAGAATGCATGGTTCACGTTCAGAATAATAATAAAAAGAATAAGAACTAAATGCTTCATTTTATTTTGCTTGCTTTTACTATTAACGATTCAGGAGACCGAATTTACTTCTTTTTTTTGAGGAGCCCCGGTGAGGCAGGTATGCGCCGTTTGAAAAGCTGCATACCGCCTTTGCCTGAAGGGACTACCTTTCTCTGTTATTGCTGTTTATTTATAGTTAGATACGTTATTGTCGGTTATCTCGTAAATGTTGTTGTGGGCAGGTTGCGGGTAATTTTTGGCCGCAATTTCTGCTTTCAGCGCATCTATTTCATCCTGGGTAATCGTAAACTGTTTGGTCGAATAATCTTCGATGGTGATATCGACCGGTGTTAAAAATCCCCAGGCCTCG
>JBKDZK010000412.1:0-3458 GCA_047971205.1 Draconibacterium sp. | reverse complement strand
TCTTTTCCGAATTCAAGGTTTTTACGCTGGATCTTGCCTTTAAAGTGCGCGTAGAGTCGATGGAAAACTTGAAGGCGATGGATGATATTCTGGCTTACCGTTTTTATGCTGAAAATGAGTTTGATTACAACGATATCCCGGCCCCGTCGATCAACAGCTTTGTCAGAAGGTATTTCGAACGCTTAAACAAAAAGAAATAGGGAGTAAGTTCATCAAAGAAACACAGGATGAAACAAATACTGCTGATTTTTTATTTGATATCATTGATACTGTTCTCCAACGGACAGGAAACGATTGTACTATCAGGTAAAATTGTAGATTCAATGACTATGGAACCACTTCCATATGCAACAGTTGCTTATCCTGACAAATCAATTGGTACTATTTCTGATTTGAATGGGAATTACTCGCTACCACTTGTCAGGGTGAAGCAATCAGATAGTATCGTGGTCTCCTATATTGGTTACGAATCTTTCAAAACAACCGTATCTCTCTGTGCGCAGAAGGAAATTATTAAGCTTACTCCGCTTGTAACTGAAATCGACGAGGTGATTGTAAAAGCACAAAAATTCAATCTGAAGTTATTTTTGAAAGAAACGATTGCGATTTACAATAAAGCCAAGCCCGATTCGCCTCATATTGCAATTGCGCATTATCGTGAAAAGGCAGAAGAGAATAACCGCTATATAATGTATATGGAAAGCATTGGTTATTCTGTATACGCCGGGACTATGAGTGATGCAGCACCCTTGTCGAACTATAAGTTCTTTTGTGAAAATTCAAAATGTTTGGTCACAAATCCGGAGTGGGTAAAGTATAAGGAAAATATTCCTGGTCATGATATACAGGTAGTTCCACCTTCCGGAGGTTCGAACTTGAACTTGTTTCGAATGATGGAACTAAACGGAATTCTTTCACCAAAGTCAGTTGGGAAGTTTAGGTTTCAATTAGATTCAACTTACTACATTGGAAATAATGCTGTTTATTCGGTTGCTTACAAAGGAAAAGATGAAATCGGAACAATTGATATCTATGCCGACACCAGGCAGATAGTCAAAATTAATTGTACTACCGGTGGTTTGTGGAGTACTGCATTTCATAAAAGGGTGGGGGCCAATGCATGTATTCGTTTCAACTATTTTAACGACACTCCTTATATTTCAGCGATTTCCAGTACGTATGAACATAACGGACTAAAGCATTCTATCAATCTGGAGATATTAGTGCAGAAGTATTTCAACTTTGAACTTAACAAAGATGAATACTGGAGCTTAAATAGCTACGATAACAATCCATACATTCAATGTTTTCAGGGAAACTGGATGAATTACAATATTTCCAAAGAATTGGATTATTCGAAAATCGCAAATGACTTAAGTTCCGGAGTTAAGAACCTTGAAGCACAATTTCTAGCTTATTCCGGACGTTGGTTTTCCGGCAAAAAAGGATATGAAACAGCCCGAAAAATAATTGAAACATTAAAAAGTAATTTTTGATTAAAGATTCAATCCGGTATAAGATTGAAAGTGCAAATAAATACAAACATGAAAGATATAATTCAGCAAAGACTAACAGCCCTCCGCACAGAAATGAGTAAAACAGGCGTGGATGCCTGGTACATTTCGGGCACTGATCCGCACTCAAGCGAATACCTGCCCAAGCGGAGGGAAACCCGCGAATTTATCTCTGGCTTTACCGGTTCGTACGGTGTGGTGGCGGTTACGCAGAACAAAGCCGCGTTGTGGACCGATTCGCGGTATTTCTTGCAGGCAGCGGATGAATTGGAGGGAACGGGTATTGAAATGATGAAATTGCGCGTTCCGGAGGCGGTACCTCCGCCGGTGTGGCTGGCACAAAACCTGTCGGCTGGCAGCAAACTGGGAATTGACACGCAAACCGTAAGTGTTGCTGAGTTTCGGAATCTTCAAAAAACACTGGTTAAGCCAGGCATTGAACTGGTGGAAACACCCGATTTGCTGGAAGCAGTTTGGAATGACCGGCCTGCTATCCCTGGCGATAAAGCTTTTGAGTTGGAGCTTCAGTATGCCGGATTGCCGAGAGCTGAAAAGCAGCAGGCAGTTGCGGGCGAACTGGCAAAAAAAGGAGCCGATCTGCAGGTTGTGTCAATGCTCGACGAACTGGCGTGGCTTTATAACCTGCGGGGTTCCGATGTTTCTTACAATCCGGTATTTACTGGTTTTGCGGTGGTTGGAGCCACCGAAAGCATCCTTTTTGTGGATGCCCAAAAGATCGATTCAGTGCTAAAATTAAAGCTCGAAGCCGATGGCGTTCAGGTAAAAGCCTACACCGATTTTTATGGTTTCCTTTCAGAAATAAATGGGAAAAAGATATTTGTAGATCAGGGAACGCTGAATTATGCTGCGTATAGCTTGTTGGTCGAAAAGAATGAAATGCTGGAAGGAACGTCGGTTTTGGCAGTGTTAAAAGCACAGAAAAATGCCACCGAAATTGAAGGCTTCCGAAAGGCCATGGTAAAAGACGGTGTTGCCCTGGTAGAATTTCTGTACTGGCTGAAAGAAGCAGTGGGGGAGAAGCCTGTCAGTGATTATGACGCGGGGGTGAAATTGGCTGAATTTCGTTCGAAGCAGGAAGGTTTTAAGGGGGAAAGTTTCCCTCCGATTGTGGGCTACAAAGGGCGTGGTGCAATTGTTCATTTACATATCGGTCCCAACGATGGCTTGCCGTTGGAAGCCGACGGAGCTTTGCTTTTCGATTCAGGAGGGCAATATTTGGACGGCACCACAGATGTTACGCGAACCGTGGCACTCGGACCGGTTTCTGATCAGTTTAAAACCGACTATACCCTGGTGTTAAAAGGAATGATCGGTCTTACGCTGGCTAAGTTTCCGTACGGTACAAAAGGCTGTCATATCGATATTCTGGCTCGGCAGGCACTTTGGGAAAACGGGATGAATTACGGACACGGCACTGGTCATGGAGTGGGGCATTTTCTGAATGTGCACGAAGGTCCGATGGCCATTCGCCAGGAGTACAATGAAAATTCGATTCTTCCGGGCAATGTATTGTCGAACGAACCCGCATTTTACCGTGAAGGCAGGTATGGAATCCGTACAGAAAACATGATCGTATGTGTGGAACGCGAAGAAACCGAATATGGCCGTTTCCTTGGTTTTGATACCCTGACACTTTGCCCGATCGATACTTCGCTGATTCAACCTGCTTTATTGAACGAGCGGGAGAAAAACTGGCTGAATGGATACCATGCCAATGTTAAACGCAAGCTTAAACCATTATTAAGCGAAAGTCTGCATGCCTTTCTCGATGAGTTAACACATGCAATTTAAGACTGGCTTATCGGCAAGGTGAAAAAGAATTTACTTCCGGAGTTCTGTTCGCTTTCCACGCGAATGGAACCTCCGTTTTTTTCCACAAATTCTTTGCAAAGAATCAATCCCAGACCGGTACCTTCTTCATTA
>JBKDZK010000411.1:0-2113 GCA_047971205.1 Draconibacterium sp. | reverse complement strand
ATGAATCCGATTCAGGGATGGTCACCACATTAGCAGAACGTATATTTTCTGGTTACCGGATAAAAAGCTGGAGTTTTGACAAAGGTTTTTGGCACAAGGACTTTGTATTTTAGTATTTTATGCAATAATTATTTCGTTTTTTTTATGTTCCCGAGCAAAACCTGTACCCAAAATATCAAATTAAGAAAGGCAATACGCCTAAAAAAATTCATAATCTGGAAAATGATGGGTTTTCTTGCCGAGACTAAATACTTACGCTTAAACTGGTTTTAGATCTGTTTCATATAGCTTTTGGGTGTCATTTTGTAAAGTTTACGAAAGCATTTTGAAAAATAGGAGTGGTTGGAAAAGCCTGTTTCGTACATTACCTCGGCTACTGTAAATTTTTGGGTACGCAATAATTGTTCTGCCCTGCGGATACGGACAGTCCTTATAAATTCTTTTACGGTGTAGCCTGTCATGCTTTTAATTTTCCGGTATAATGCTGGATGGCTCAACCCGGTTTCTTTGCACAATTTTTCAACATTCATATCCGGGGCAGAGATATATTTTTCGATTGAAGCAACAATTTTCTCCAATACTTTTTCATCCTGGGAAGCAATCTGTACTTTATCTGGTTCTATTATCTTGTCTATTTTAAAATAACTGGCAAGTCGTTCACGGCTTTTTATGATATTTTCAATATGTATCTCAAGCATTTCTATTGTAAAAGGTTTGGTCATGTAAGCATCGGCACCACTTTTTAATCCTTCCAACTGTTTCTCAGGTCCCGATTGGCCTGTTAAAAGGATTAACGGTATATGCGAAGTTTTCGGATTATTTTTAAATTTCTTGGCAAATTCGATACCGCCCATTTGGGGCATTATTATATCGCAGATAACTATATCGGGCTTTTTAACCATTGTTGCCTGCAGGGCTTCTATGCCATTTGTTGTAACATCTACGTTGTATTTATTTTTTAAACTTGCCTTAACAAAATCAACTATTTCGTGGTCGTCTTCTACCAGTAATATATTTGATTTTCCGCTTATAGGGGAAAGGAGCATATCGTTTTCTTCGGCAGCTACTTTTCTCGAAGTTTTTAAAATGGTTTCCGATCCTTGATTTTCGACTATCAAGCCACTTCCCTGATAATTTCCTTCAACCGGCAAGGTTACTTTGAATTCGGTCCCTTTGCCTGGTCCGCTTGTCAATGTAACTTCGCCCCCGTGCATTTTTGCATATCCCTGCACCAAAGTCAATCCAATTCCTGAGCCCCGATTCATTTTTATGGCACTGTTTGCCTGATAGAAACGGTCAAATACTTTTTCCTTATCTTCGGGTGAGATACCATTTCCTGAATCGCTTACGTGCATTTCTATTTTTTGCGTTGTCCCCGTTTTGTCAGGCTGTATCGATACATCGATCTTCCCGTTCTTTTGGGTAAATTTAAAGGCATTGGAAAGCAAGTTGAACAAAATGCTCTCCACCTTTCGCAAATCCATATCGACTTCGAGGTAATCGATCCATGAATGAAAAGTAAATTCAATGTTTTTTCTTTCTGCTTTATCGGTAAACAACGAAGAAACATTTCGGGCAAATCCGACAAAATCAAAACTGCTGATCCTCATTTTCAAGGTTTTGTTTTCCAATAACCTGAAATCGACTAACTGATTGTTCAGCCATAACAAACGGCGAGTACTACTTTCGATTAGGTTTACATATTTCTTCCCGCTCGCATCGAGGCTTTTATTTTTCATAAGTTTCTCTGCGGGGCCAATTATTAAACTTAGCGGAGTTTTAAATTCGTGAGCAATATTGGTAAGAAATTGTTGCCGGGCTTTTGCCAGGTTATCCGTATATCCTTTCTCCATACGGATCAAATTAAGCTCCCCCACCATTTTTAACCTGATCGTATAGTAATAGACAATGCCCCAGGCAATAAGGATAATTAAAATAGAATATACGACGATTAGTGGCAGACTGGCCCAAAGCGGCGGTTTGATGCAAATGTCCAATACAGTTTCATTTTCATTCCAAACTCCGTGGCTGTTTGTCCCTTTCAACCTGAATTGATATGTACCGGGGCGTAAATTGGAGTAAATTGCTTTTCCTGCCGCCCCATTGCTATAAT
>JBKDZK010000410.1:0-1809 GCA_047971205.1 Draconibacterium sp. | reverse complement strand
AAGTTACTTATTTCATTTAATGATACTTCACAAAGGTTTTTTGCTACTTTTTTTCCGTACAGGCTCATGAAAAAAGTAGCGGACCATAGCCCGCCTTATGCCCTTAAAATGTTAGTATCCCAATAAATAATATGAGTAGCAGCATTACCATAAACACTAATCCTATCAGCGACAAGAACAACCACAGAAAGAATTGTAACAGGAACATGGAAACAAAATACCCGGCGAGGCAATATCCTATTTCCAACCCTGTTACCTGTGAAGCAACAAAAACCACAGCGAGCCTAATGCCCCATGTCTTCACTATCCCTGTCTTTTCCATGGTTAACGTGTTTAATCAATAATTAAAAATGTTTAATTGTACGCCTGCACTTAGCCGCCTGTTTTCTTCTTTTACCCAGTCTAAATAGCCTGTCTCCAAAGCGGAGTAAGAGACCATTTCATCATAAGCCGTTTTGTCTCGGTTATTGAACCACCAAATCACCGAATACGCCATATTGTCTCTTCTGTATTTGTAGCTTCCCATTCAAGGCGTATAAGAGGCGTACAAATCTCTTCCAGTCCCATCTTTTCGTATTTTGCTGCCTCACAGATGCCAAAAGGCAGGTAGGTCGCTTTACACCGGTATTCAACCTGTCCGCAGGAATACCTGAAAATATGGTTGCTCCTGGATTCTTTGGGTAAATCTTTGAGTAACATAGTAACTTAGTTAGATGGTCAATAAACAAGCTCGCCTCCGTACTTAAACGCAACAATATCCCGATGTATCCGGCAGATGGCTCCCATGATGGCGCCATCGTCCAGCGGTGAAAAATTATCTTTCTTGAAACACCGGTTTTCCAACGTGCTGCAAATGGATGTAGTTCCGTCAATATGGTGAACCACATGTACCTGGTTCCTAGCGAAGAAGTCGAAATCAGTGGCATATTCAGCTTCTTTAATCCTGATAAATTGATGTTTAAATATTAGAGAACCTCCACCCAAACCTATGCGGATTCCGGAGGGGAGGGAGTTTTGTTTTTCATTCGTCGAATTTTCAAAACCATTTATTTCGTTTTTCTTTTCCATAGTATTGTTATTTAAAATTATGCGTCTCTCCATCGTGTCGTTCGTTGTTGTTTTGGTGGCTTAAAAAGGTAGTGTGAGGGGGCAGACAAGTTTTTTGCGAAAAATACTATCCGACGCAGGAGAATGGAGATTTTTTTACAAAACCGGAGGCCCTGAACTTGTCTGCGCCTGCACACGGGTTACCTTTGCCACCGGGACGGCAACGGACGATGGGAAGGCGGGAGTTTAAATTTTACTGCCGGGAAATGAAAAATACAGGTAAAAGATAAAAAGCATTTACCCCGTTGAGCTTAGGAAATTATTGCATTATATAGATATTACACTCAGACAAGCCATTAACCCCGGGTATTACACAGCGATGGGAAAAGGCAAGTATGGCGACAGCCAGAGCCATTCTTGTGCGGGCTGCTGAAACGGCTGAACGAAGAGAAAAGAGAGACCGAAGTATAGCGGTTGTAAGCAGTTGTAAATAAAATAAATCTCGTGTTTTATAATTCTATCCGGTCACGGGTGGTGAAGCAAACTGTCTGGTTTTAACTCCATGGCTTTACACTTTAGCCCAATTTTTGCAAGTAGCCCAAAAATCATCAAGAATTTACATCCAGACTCAATTAAAGATTGTAACAACCAATAAATACTTATTTTATGAGAAGTAAATCATTCAAATCATTTTTTTATGAAGTTTCAGGGTTAGCTGAATTAACAGAAGATGTTCGATCACAGGAAATAGAGAAATTAATC
>JBKDZK010000409.1:0-6396 GCA_047971205.1 Draconibacterium sp. | reverse complement strand
CCCAGATCCTGCGAGAAAACATCGCAATCGTTATACGGAGGAATCACCACGCCAATCTTGAATTTACGCGGCAAATAACGGTCTCCGTAAATGGGTTCCTGATCTTGCTGACCACCGGCCACCAGTTTTTTGTCGAGCCAGATTTCGTGGTAAGCGGTCGTCCGCGGCAAAAGGTGCTCGCTGATCTTCCGGGCCAGGTCAATGACTTCAGCATGAAAAGGCGATTCAGCCGGGTTGGCATGGCTCATCACGTTTCGGTTGACGTCGCCACAGGCCGAGATCGTATCCAGCAGGCTCCGGTTCATTTCGCTGATGGTGTTTTTCAGGTTCTTCTTTAAAACACCGTGCAATTGAAAGGTTTGCCGTGTGGTAAGCTTTAGCGTACCGTTGGCGTACTTGTCCGAAAGATCATCCATGCGCAGCCACTGATCCGGGGTAAACCGCCCTCCGGGCATCCTGATTCGCAGCAGGAAGGAGTACAGCGGCTCCAGCTTTTGGTGTTTTCTTTCTTTGTCGAGATCGCGGTCGGTTTGCTGGTAGATACCGTGAAATTTCGAGATCTGCGTGTCGCCGTCCGAAATGGCTCCCGTAATCGGGTTGGCCAGGCTTTCGACCAGGGTACCACGCAGGTAGTTGCTCTCGTGTTTCAGGCGCTCTACCTCCGACAGTTCTTTCCAGTTGATTGTTTCACTCATTTTTCGGGTATTAAAATCGGGTTGTTGTTGAGTTGTTGTAGTATCGTTAATAAACGTCGGTTTGGAAACGCTTTTCGCGCTTCAGATTCTTAATGTATTTCTCGGCCTGTTCCTGGCTGATGCCTCCCTGCGCCTGTACAATTTCCAGCAAGGCCTTGTTCACATCTTTGGCCATGTGTTTCATATCGCCGCAGAGGTAGAGGTAAGCGCCGTTTTCGAGCCATTCAAATACTTCTTTCTGATTTTCCTTCAGGCGGTGCTGTACGTACACCTTTTCTTCCTGGTCGCGTGAGAAAGCCACGTCCATCCGTTCCAGGTGTTCTGATTTCAGCAATTTCTGCCACTCGGCCTGGTACAGAAAATCGGAGCTAAATCTGCGGTCGCCAAAAAACAACCAGGTGTTTCCTTTCATTCCCTGGCTTTCGCGGTGCTGCATAAAGGCACGGTAAGGCGCCACACCGGTTCCGGCTCCCACCATAATGATTCTGGAACCGTTCAGCGGCAGTTTAAACGCCGGGTTCTTCTCAATGTAAACCGGGATTTGGTCGTCTACCTCCACCCCGTCGCTCAAATAACTGGAGCAGGCGCCTTTGCGCGTACGGTTTTTACGCTCGTAACGCACCACCGAGATCGTGGCATGCACTTCTTCCCCCACACTCTCCATGCTCGAGGATATCGAATACAAACGCGGCGGAACCGGGCGCAAAATGCTCACCAGTTTGTTGGCATTCCACTGAAACGGAAAATCTTCCAGTAAGTCCAGTACATCGTGTCCGTATAAATAGTCGTTTAAAGCATCTTCGTCTTCGAGAATCTTCAGCAGATCGGCATTCTTGGTTTTATCGTAGTATTTTTCCAGCAGGTCGTAAGTCAGCGTTGTGATTTCGAGGTGGTAACTCAGCGCCTCTTTCAGACCGATCTTGTCTTCGCCAAAATCCACCTGTTGCTCCGGATCAAAACCGGTTTGTTCGAAAATCGCCTCCACCAGGTCGGTTGGATTATGGGCGAAAATCCCCAGGGAATCCCCCGGTTCGTATTCCAGCCCCGATCCTTCGAGCGAAAGCTCCACATGGTACACTTCCTTGTCCGAATCGCGCCCCGTAATTTTTACCTTATCAAGGACGTTCGCCATGTACGGATTGTTTTTCGAGAAGGTCTCACCCACCACAGCGGCTCCGTTTACCGCCGTTGCCGGTGCGACAGCTGCAGGCGCGGCAGAACCTGATGCTGCCGGTGCTTCAGCCGGAGTAAGGTTGAGCAAAACATTATTCATCCAGATTTCGGCGCTTTGTTCGTAATCAACATCGCATTTTACCATCGAGGTGATCCGGTAGCCGCCACAGCTTTTCAGCGCATCATCGATGTCCTCTCCGGTTTTACAAAAGTTCCGGTAGGTTTTATCGCCCAGGGCCAGCACCGAATAGTTGGTACTTTCGAGCTGCGGCACCCGGTTGCCGGTTACATACCTGTGAAAATCTTCGGCCATATCCGGCGGATCGCCTTCGCCGTGCGTACTCACGATTATGGCTACATTCTCTTCTTCTTTCAGTTTTTTGTAGTTGTAATCGTACAGGCTGTACACCTGTGCATTGATACCTTTAAAGGTTGCTTTTTCGCCCAAATGCTCGGCCAATCCCTGCGAATGTCCGGTTTCGGTACCAAACAAAATCGTCAGGTTGATACGGTTTTCCGGTAAAGGAGCAACAGCTGCTGCCGGCGCGCTTATTGACTGAACTTCGGAGCTTGCGCCTAAAACTGCCAGCCGGCCTTCGAAATAGCCGCTTAGCCAAAGGGTTTGTTCCTTTGTTAATCCTTGTACCAGTTGTTCCAACGCGGTTAATTGTTGGTCACTTAATGGATTCAACTTTAAACTCATTTCTATCCTAAATTAAATTGCAATTTATCTTTTATAAGATCTCTGATTCTTATCGATTCATGAACGTTTTCGCCGTTCGATCCAACGGCTACCGTTATATTCCCCTGCCGGTAAATGGCGGGTGATACAAACTGACACAACGCAGGTTTATCGTGGATGTTCACCAAAACACGTGCTTCCCTGCAATCTTTAACAATTTGCTGGTCAGCATCCTCATTATCCAAACAGGAATAAACCATTAAGTAATCTTTCAGATACTTCTTGTCGTATCCTGCTTCGATGTACTTTACACCACTTTGCTTGATTTCTTCACTCACTTTCGGAGCCAGTACTTCTACCTCGGCCTCAAAACGCTGAAGTATCCGCAACTTTTTCAGGGCATCCGGGCCGCCTCCTATTACCAGGATTTTCTCGTTGGCAATATCGATCGATATGGGTAAAAAGTTCTTCTTCATTTCTTATATCTCGTATTCAATCGGAGTTTGCTTTTCCCGGCCATAGCTGCATTTATTCCATGCCCGTTCGTGAAAAAAGTAAAGCGCCATTTTGGTAAACAACTCTACCCCGCCAATGGTTACCGCAAAATTCAGATTCCCAACTACAAGCCACGAAATAAGAATGGTATCAAGCGTACCAATAGCTCTCCACGAAATTGTTTTGGCAATGCTGCGGCGTTTCCGCTCTATAGTCTTTCCTGTTGCTGTATTTCCCATTTGTTTGTCTTTTGGTTCTTCCGGCTTGTCAGCAGTTTTGCCTTGTTCCGTTTCAACTAAAAAAAACGACCCTTCCGCAAGTGCAGAAGAGCCGTAATTATTAGGTAGTTATAATTCTTACTTATTCAGTTATTCTTCTGCAGGCATAGCCAATCACAACACATACACATCATACATGCCATTGATTTTTCCATTATTTCAGAAGAATATTTTTTCATTGTTTCAATCTTAAAAACTTCTCGTTATATGACTTTTGTCACGTTGCAAATATACATGCTTATTTCAGACTAAAAACGCTTTTATTATTCTTTTTTTAATCGTTCTAAATAAATTAATATTGAAAATTCCAAATCAGGATTTCGCTGAGAGCTTCTGCAATAAAGAAAATTCTTGAAGTTGACTATCCCCGTGGCAGAGCCAAGGAGTATTACGCCAACTTCATTTCAGCTAAATCGCTGAAAATCGAATTTTCTTTATTTCACCCCTCCCCTCTGTCAGCCATAGAGGCTGCCATCTCCCCTCAATGAGGGAGAAAAAGCGGAACCCCATGGCATAGCCAAGGGGAATTATTAGATTAAAACCAACCACCAAAACGGGCTTCCTTTCCGGGGTGAAATTCTCCTCAACGGACAGCAGCAAAAATCCCCTGAAAACCTTCCGGCAACTGCTTATTCAGAGCCATTCCAGACTATAACATTTATTAACAAAAGTCATCTAATCTGCTCACTGAATGCCACTTAATTTCACGATTCCTACCTCCTGCATATCAATAGCACAGGAGGCTGTTTAACAGCACTTGATTCTTTGCAAAATATTGCTACTTTTGGTGTCCTTGCTTCGAAAACAAGAAGTTCAGGCGAGAATCAATAACCAATAAAACTAAAATAGAATGAAAGTCTATAAAACGGAAGAAATCCGGAACATTGCTTTACTTGGTAATGCCGGCAGTGGGAAAACCACCCTCGCAGAAGCTATGCTGTTCGAGGGTGGAGTTATAAGTCGCAGAGGTGAAGTAACCTCAAAAAATACAGTTTCAGATTACAACCAGATAGAACAGGATTATGGCAATTCTGTTTTTTCTACATTATTGTACACCGAATTCAACGGGAAAAAGATCAATATTATTGATACTCCCGGGATGGACGAATTGTGTGGTGGCGTTGTTTCTGCACTGAGTGTAACTGCACTGGGCCTCTTAACTATTAATACCACCAGTGGTATTGAAGCCGGAACAGATGCGGCCATTCGTCATGCCAGCAAGGCACATACTCCGCTGATCCTTGTTTTCAACCAACTGGATCATGACAACTCGAACTACGAAAACACACTGGAAGAGTGTAAAAATACTTTTGGTGGCAAAGCTACCATTGTACAATACCCGGTAGATGCCGGCCCTAATTTTTCGTCGATTATCGATGTACTGAAAATGAAAATGTACAAATACTCGAAAGACGGAAAAGTGGAGATATTAGATATTCCGGATTCGGAAAAAGACCGTGCAGATGAGCTTCACAACGAACTGGTGGAAAAAGCCGCTGAGAACGAAGAAGCTTTGATGGAGCTGTATTTCGACAAAGGCTCTTTAACAGAGGACGAAATGCGGAAAGGGATCAAGCTGGGCATGTTGGCCAGAAGCTTGTACCCGGTATTTTGCACCACGGCTAAAAAAGGCATCGGAGTGGCCCGTTTAATGGAATTCATTACCAACATTGCACCTGCTCCGTACGAAAAGAAATTACGCCCCATTGTTAGAGGAAAAGAAGTAAAAATGGATGCAGCAGACTCGCCCAGCCTGTTTGTATTCAAAACTTCGGTTGAACCTCACGTTGGTGAGATCACTTTCTTCAAGGTAATGTCAGGAACGGTGAAAGAAGGCATGGACCTGGTCAACTCAAAATCAGGCAACAAGGAACGTCTTTCGCAGGTTTTTGTTTCGGCCGGTAAAAACCGTGAAAAAGTAGACGAGCTGGTAGCCGGTGATATTGGCTGTACTGTTAAGCTGAAAGAAACCAAATACAACCAAACGCTTTCATTAAAAGAAGCCGGGACGGTATTTGAACCGATTCAGTTCCCGACTCCCCGCCATACGGTAGCTGTTAAAGCAGTCAATGATTCTGACGATGAGAAAGTAGGCGAAGTATTAAACAAGATAAAATACGAAGACCCGACATTTGTTGTTGAATACTCAAAAGAATTAAAACAATTGTTGGTACACGCACAAGGCGAATACCACATGAATGTGTTGAAATGGTATTTCGACAATATTCATAAAATTGAAGTGAATTACCTGGCTCCGAGAATTCCGTATCGCGAAACCATTACCAAGCCTGCCCAGGCCGATTACCGTCATAAAAAACAGTCGGGTGGTGCCGGACAGTTTGGCGAAGTACACCTGATTATTGAACCTTACAATGAAGGTGCAGCGCCAAAATCGATGTTCAAATTTGGCGAAAAGGAACAAAAACTTTCGGTACGCGCCGTTGAAGAACATAAACTTTCCTGGGGTGGAAAACTTGTTTTTGCCAACTGTATTGTTGGTGGATCAATTGACGCCCGTTTCCTTCCGGCCATTCTGAAGGGAATCATGGAAAAAATGGAAGAAGGCCCGCTGACAGGTTCGTATGCACGCGATATTATCGTTTATGTTTACGATGGTAAAATGCACCCGGTTGACTCGAACGAAATCTCGTTCAAACTTGCCGGACGTAATGCCTTTAGCATGGCTTTCAAAAATGCCGGCCCAAAAATCCTGGAACCGATCTACAACCTCGAGGTTTGGGTTCCGTCTGACAGAATGGGTGATGCCATGAGTGACCTGCAGGGACGCCGTGCCATGATCATGGGTATGGGTTCTGAACACGGGATGGAAAAAATATCTGCCAAAGTTCCGTTAAAGGAAATGAATAAATACACCACTTCGCTGAGTTCGATTACCGGTGGCCGCGGTGTGTTTGGAATTGCTTTCGACGGTTACGAAAAAGTTCCTGCCGATGTACAGGACGAGCTGCTGAAAGCTTACGAAGCTGAGCAGGAAGAAGAATAGACCATTTTCTAATCCATTTTACTATACGAAATTCCCCGGTTCGTCAATTGACGAATCGGGGTTTTCCTT
>JBKDZK010000408.1:0-2461 GCA_047971205.1 Draconibacterium sp. | reverse complement strand
ATTTGCCTTCTACCGCATTGTCTTCAGTAGTGTTGAGAACCGGAGTGATACTCACTTTGGCAAAACCTGCCAGCAATGAATCTTTGGACGGAGTGTAATTTTCCTTCAAACCATCGATTTTTGAGCAACTTTCCTTGTAATAGTCACTTTCAAAATAGGGCTCCTGGTTTACCGGTCCTGTTGCCGTAAAGTAAAGGATTGCGAGTAGTAATACTAAAACACCGGTTATGATTCCAGCTCGTTTCATAGGCAGAAAAAGCTGCCGTTTTAAATCTGGCAGCTTTCGTTTTATTCAATTATCGTTTATTCACCGCGTTCGAGAAGCACTTTTTGGTCGTTCATCAAAAACATGCGGGTACTTTGTGTGTAGTCTCCTCCAAACGGAGCTTTGTATTTCAGGTCGACGTAAAAAGCTTTGTAGCCCGATTCGGGTAGTTTAAGTGTAACGGTAAATTCTTTCTTCCCTTTTTCTCCCAGGCTTTTCTCGGTCCAGGTGTTGTCGCGAATGTCGCGGTCATCCGATTCGGCACTCCACAAAATAGCATCTTCCAGTAAATTGCCATCGGCTTTCATTTTAAGGGTAACAGTGCCGTCGTTTTCGGAAATGGAATAGTCACACACAGGATGTTTATTGCCGGTAATGGCTTCTCCAAAAAAGGCACTCAAGGTTTTGATAGCCTTTGTTTTGTCGCCCAGTCCGTGGCCGGCGTTTGGAATGTAGCAAAGATGATTATCGCCCGGAATGCTGTCGATGTAGTTCTTCATGGCATCCACCGGCCAATATTCATCGTTGGCGCCGTTGAAGATCATTTTGGGCATGGTCAGCGCCTTTCGGTACGAATACGGATCCACCATTTGAACCAGTGCATTTCCTTCTTCAGAACCCACTTGCTGCGCAACACCCAATTTTACGTAATCTTCAATTTGGATGCTGTATTCGCCCCACGCTGTTTTGTGGTAAGGGATATTTACCTGCATGTTCAGCATGTCGATCACCATCGGACCGATTGCTTTTACCCGTTTGTCACTAGCGCCGGTTAGCCAGGTTGTCCAGCCGCGTTTGGAGGCGCCTGATACCACAAACTCGTTTACCTTTGATTTTAAATCTTTTTTGGCAAATTCCTGAATGGCATCCATCGCGCGAATGGCACTTTTAGTCATCGGAAATAAAAGCGGCCAGCTATAATCGTTGTCAGCCTGAAAGTTGTGAAGTGTGTAGGAAATGATCTCGTCTTCTGTTTTTCCGTCAAAAATAGGCTGGTTCGGAACCTGCCATAAGATGGCAGTGATGGCTTTGTTGGTTATGGCCATCTGGCTGAACATCTTGATTTCAGATTTATCCCATTCATGAAAGTTGGGTTCCCCGTTTTTTACGCTTCCTCCGGTAATAAAAAGTAATGCATCGTGGTGTTTCAAATCGTCGGGAACCATGATGGTAAGTTCGTGTTTCCAAACCAGATCGCGCCAGGTTTGCGAAGTGAAAATAACACGGTACAGCGTAACTCCGTCGGCTTTTAGCTGATCCTGAACCTCCCAATTGAATGAATTGTCGCCATTGTTTAAATAGGCTTTCAATGCTGTTTGCGGAGTGATTTCTTTTTCTGCACCGGCCAATGCAAACATTGCCGGAAGCAGGAGGACGATAATACCCAATAAGATCTTTCTCATGTCTGTTTTCCTTTTAAAAGCAGCAGGGAGTCCCAAAAGTATATTTCACGCAAAGTACGCCAAGTTTTACCCGGAGAGCGCAAAAACAGAAACTGATAATGTGCACTCTGCGAGCTTTGCGCTTCTTTTGTCTCTTTGCGAGAACCTGATTTTACTAACTTTTGGGACACCCTTCTTGTTGTTTTATTATGAATGTTTTAATATGGTTTTGCGGTTCCCTGTAGCAACCAAAATTTTGACCAAGCGCTGTTGTTGGTCTGGTCGCTGCCTTTGTACTGGGTTGGTTCCAGTCTTGCTACAGCTGCTTCTGCATTTGCCGTGTTGGTGGAAAGGTCTTCGTTAATGTTGTAGTAAAAACGAAGCGGTAATTTCTCCCTTCGTGCCGATGGGCCTGTTTGCAGGGCAGGCAAGCCTGTTCTGCGGTAGTCGAACCACGATTCGGCAGCGGCAGTCCAGCTGGCAATCCATTTTTGCTGAATGATACTTTCCAGTCCGTTGTAAGTTGCACCTCCGATGTAATCATCGAACTGATCAGCTATATCCCAGGCGTTGAACGATTCTTTAATGCCATTGCCGTAATAGGTTTCGGGGCTTCCCGGCGCCCAACTGTAAAGTGCAGCTTCAGCCAAAATGAAGTTGACTTCGGCCGCAGACAAAAGTCTCATTTGCAGCAGTGGGCCGCTGGTTTCCTTGTACATTTCGTTCAGTTGCGAAACATGCGGGTTATAGGCAGCCTGCTGAGTATAGTTAGGTGTTAGATTATAAGCTTGTGCTGAAAAGGTTTGAACCGGGA
>JBKDZK010000407.1:0-4538 GCA_047971205.1 Draconibacterium sp. | reverse complement strand
CCGCGATCCGTTTCTGTGTTTCGGAAGTTCCCGAAAGCCCGAACCGGGGTAAAAACAGCTGAGCGGGAAGCTCCGAAAGTTTCAACTTTGGCCGGGGCTGGGTTTCGGACATTCCCGAAAGCTTGTTCCTCTGCTGGTGCAGGTTTTCGGAACGTTCCGACAGCTTGTTTTCGGTTCAATTCTCATTTTCGGAAAGTTCCGGCGGCCTGTTTTTCATTCCTACGGTTAATCCCTTCAAGGCTTTCAAAGCCTTGAAGGGATTATAAACTGTGACTGATCACTGCTTACTATTTCTTCACCACCAGTTTCCCGGAAAGCATCTCATCCTTGAATTTTACACGTACCATATAAACTCCCTCTTTCCAGCTTTGGGTGTTAATAGTGGCACTGCTGCCTTTTAGCTTCTGTTTTTTTAGTTTCAGACTTTGCATATTGTCGTACACTTCGAGGTCCCACACTGCATTTTCGTCGAAGGTTGTTCCCATGGAAGCTGATTTAAGAACAGTCTCTTCGGGTAAACCGCTTTTTATTGACAGGATGGCTTCGCCACTTGCTGGATTGGGTGAAATGGCGAGGTAATAGTACCCAGAATAATCGTCTGTATGGAACATTTTCCCATTTGGGTTAGCAAACAATTCATGACCACAATAGTTTTCTGCGGCAACTAGAATTATCTGCGACGATGGTGCATAGTTGGTAAGATAAAGCTCAGCCGTTCTCTTTTCAGAGCCTGGAAGACTCGCATAACCTGTTACATACGGAGACCAGCTCCCAAAGTCCCAATGGTATTCGTTTACCCCCATTATGGTATAGTTGGGATGGTCAATAACCCCAATTCCAATCGACTGATAACGCGAAGCTATATTGTTGGGAGGGCTGGTGAAATATACTCCAAAATCGATAGTGCTGTTATCGGGTTTACCCACCCAGAACTCATCTTTAGGAAAACTAACGGTATTGCTGCTATTACCTCTTGATAAGGTGGGTTGAACCCAATATCCTCCATTTGAAGGAGCCACAATTGTTACCGAGCTTCCTGTTGAACTCCCACTGAAGGATAAACTACTTGATTTTGGCCAGCTTACTGTAAATCCACTGGGAATATTAGAAACTGTAAAAGTGTTACTAAAATTACAGGTTAGTCCACTAGTTATGTAAGAATATGTAATTAGTCGTGAACTGATATTATTTGTGATTCTTGAAATATTGGATGCTGAGAAATACAATGGAGGACTTACTGGTTGAATTGAATGCATAACACTACGAGGATAAGTTATGATCGCATCCTCATGCCTCCCATTCAAATTATGTCCTAGTTCATGGGCAAATATGCCCCCCGTAAACGTTGTGTCGCACACAGTACCATAGGAGCCAGGCTGTCGTGCAAAACCATATAGTAATTTGGGAGTTCTTGGTTTCCCTGAAAATAGAAAAGCAACATCACAATATACTCCAGGGAGATCCGAATTGAAATAAGTTTCTATCTCATTCAAATAGTTATCTTTATTAACTGAATTAAAATCTTCAGAATATGGATCATTCGAAGACGTGTGTACATTAATGTGTACTATTCTAAAGAGTATATTGAAGGTTGAGTTATAAACTCCTTCTGCTTCATTAATTGCTGCTAATATATCTAATTGCGAATTTGAACCATGATTTTGATAAAATTCATAATCACCTTCAACTGCTATACGGAGAATACGAACAGGATTATGATAATTAATCGATTTAAGTGTGGGTGATGGGATTTCTTCGACTTCTAAAATAAAATCATTTTCAAATGAGTTAGGATCATTCTGAAATAAATCACTCGATTTATAAACCACAGTTAAATTGGATTGGTCATATTGTTGAGATATTTTTCGAAGAGGAATAAAGTGATATGTTATTGTGTCAACTTGAATATAACCAGAGATTTCATTATTACTAACTGTCATTCGAACTATATTCTCTTTGTTATTTTCTACATAACCCTTGTAAAACTTATATGCTTTTTTCATCTCTTTTTGCGAAGAATTAATGAGTTCAAGATTCTCTGAAAGCAGTTTATTCTCATTTATATTGATATTCCATTTCAGATTCTCGGTCAATACAAGTTCATAAGCATGAGTTCGAGCAACATCAAGAGCAGATAAATCAAACTTGAAAATTTTAATATCTTTTTCTTTTTCGAAATTGTTACTAATATCAATATTAATTTTTTCCCCAATAATCCTTTTGTTTTGTGCATAAACACTAAATACTAGAGCACTTACAAATAGAATTGTATTTAATAGCTTCTTCATCATTTGTAAATTTTGGCGTTTGAAATAACGATTGGAAGTGCAGCTAATGAAGACGCGATGGAATCAATTACATAATCTTCTATATTTAATACTTCCCCACTAATGATAATCCGGTGCCCCACTTTTAAGTCGGAAAAGGCAACATTACAGGGATGCAAAGGTATTTCGGAATAGCCTAAAATATCTTTAACAACAATAATGAATTCGTTATTAAATGGTTCGATCTTTCCTTCCACGTTGGAAATAATTCCCAACGATTCTGTTATCTCGAAACAGCGGTTGTCAATTGTTTCTATTTCAACCCAACTTTCTTTTTCATGACAATTTGTGGAAAAAAGAACAAAGAGAAAAAGTATTGGTTTTAGCTTTAAAAGAAGTTGTTTCATTTTTTATGATTTAATAGTGAGTGAATAGAACATAAATAGATTGTTGTATCAGAGATAACGGTAGCTACCTTGCGGAAGAGCAAGAGAGTTCGATTTTACACAAAGTGTGTTTTAGCTGCAAAGCGTTTTACGCTTTTTAATGCTGCTGGGTCAGTTTTGTATTATCGGTCGTTTTTCATATGTGGTTGTTTTTAGCTGACTTGATTAACAGATGTTTAAAAATAATAAAAGGATGATTGGCAGACAATATGTTTTGCAGCATTGGGGGAAATACTCAGCAAACTGTCAACCAAAATGGCTTTGTATTCATTCCTGGTAAAAACATCTAACCATTCAACAACGGCGAAGCTTACAAAATATACGCCGTCAGGATTATGAAATTTGTAATTGCGGCTCATTTTTAGCAGGATGCAATGTTTTAGACTTACTATAAGTCAGGAATCTTTTTCACACCACGCGATGCAATCGCGCGGGAGCGGGGAAAGTTATTGGTCAGTAAGCTAACATTGATTAATACAATTAAGAAAAGATTTTTCATAATTTTGCTAATCTAAGGTTTTGATTGAAGTTATTTCAAATGCATAACCGTAACCACTTCTTAGGCCTGGCTCTGTTAATACCCTATTTCTATTTACATATTTCTTTCCACTTATATTAACCTCTAGTCCGGGTATTTTAAACTCATCGGATAGATTTAACGGAGCCAAAATATTACTATCAATAGGTGTCGTTTCCGAATTCAGATATTCTTCGTTGACAGAAATAGCCCAATTGTAATCCTTAACTTGATTATTATTGTCAATGCTTTTTACTGTCTTAAATATCTTTCCTTTTACATTCTTTAATGTGATGTAATCATTTTGTTGTGTTTCTTCTTCATCGCACCCTGCCGCAAGTATAACCACACAAAGCGGCAGCAGGAACAAGAAAGTCGTTAGTGTTTTTATTTTTTTTGATTTCATACTTAAAGTATTTAGAAGTAAGTAAATAGAACAAAGTACATTTTTGTATTCCGATTAACAGTGGTTGCCGGTAGTGAGTATTGAGGTTCAGTTCTAAATATTTAGCAGCATTGCAGGCTTTAATTCTTGACTTACTACGGATCGTTTTTCATAAGTGGCTGTTCTATTGTTTGATTTGATTAACAGATGCCTAAAAGTAGCAAACGGTTGCGTAGTAAATAATATGTTTTGCAGCATTGGGGTAAAGCACGCGAAAAGATTGGTACCGCAACGAAACGTTGAAATTCGGAGAGCCATTCTTAATCAATTCCGATAAATCACTACTTTTAATCACTTTTGGTTAGTTAAGAGACAATTTGACCCCTAAATCCCCAAGGAGGACTATTCCTCCCCTCTGGGGAGGTTAGGAGGGGTTGAGTTACTTTGGCTAAACTAAATAATATTGACTTTTAATCACTTAAAATTCAGCTAAACGAAAATGAGCATTGAACGCGATTACCTGATGCGGCAGCTGATGCAGCTGTTCGAAGTTATTCATAAAATACTGGGGCACCGCGAACGCGGCGAAGACAAACAGGCCGAAGACCAGATCCGCTACTTTTACAATTGCCTGAAAATTGATACCGACATTCAAAAAATGAGTATCGGGGACTTGCTGGCTTTTCTTCAGAATGAAAAGAAACTAAGCAACGAACACCTCGAACTGTTTGCCTTTGTGCTAAAAGAACAGGGGGAAATGGCCGTGGACGAAAAGGATCGCATTAACTTTTTTCAAAAAGCCTATTTTCTGCTGGATAAGGTAGAGCGCGAAAGCACGGTTTTTTCGATGGATCGGCAGCTAAAGCTCGGTGAATTAAAAACTTACCTGAATTAGTTTTTCGAATGCGGGAGCTTTTCTCCGC
>JBKDZK010000406.1:0-9718 GCA_047971205.1 Draconibacterium sp. | reverse complement strand
CAGTTGGTTATCGACACCTCTTCGTCGATGTTGTTCCCCTATCACGCCAAAGGCGGCAAGCAACTGCACAACAAACTGGCCTTTTCGGTTTACACGGCGGCAGCACTCATTTACCTGATGCGCAAACAGCGCGACGCAACGGGCCTCACCCTTTTTTCCGACGAGGTAGAATTCCATGCCAGCCCACGGTTGTCTTCGGTAAGTACCGAGCTTTTGTTCGGCAAACTTATCGAGCTCGTGCGGCCCGAAAATTATCATCTGCGGAAAAATACCAACACCGCACAGGTACTGCACCAGATTGCCGAGAGCATCCACAAACGCTCGCTGGTAGTTATTTTTAGCGACATGCTCGACAACCAGGGGGCAGATGAACTTTTCCCTGCCCTACAGCACCTGCGCTACAACAAACACGAGGTGCTCCTGTTCCATGTAACCGACCATTTGCTCGAACACAGGTTTGAATTCCAGAACCGCCCGCACAAGTTTATCGACCTCGAAAGCGGACAGACCGTTAAATTCAATCCCTGGGAAATAAAACGGCATTACGTTTCGACGGTAAAAAATTATTTCGCCGACCTGAAAGTAAAGTGCGGGCAATACCAAATCGACCTGGCCGAAGCCGACATCAACAAAGATTTTAAAGAAGTACTGCTTTCTTATCTGGTAAAACGGGGAAAACTGTTTTAAGCCCATACGGCTTATTTTTGGCATTCATTATGAAAAGAAAAACACAATTCTGAATTTTGACAATAACCGTTGGACTATTCGAATTAAGTTAAACGAGCAGGTCCAAACTTGTTTGAGTTATGCCATAGCTAGTGTCATGTCAATTATGTAATGTCGTAAATAATTTATAATTTAGCGTCAAAAACCGCTATGAAAAGATACAAGGTGACATTGACTGAACAGGAAAAGCAGCAATTATCGGAAATCGCATCGAAAGGGTCGCACAAATCACAGAAAGTGATAAACGCGTTGATACTGTTAAATTGCGACCGGGGTGATTTCCAAGACCGAAAATCGACCAATGCAGAGATCGGCCATATCCTTCAAACAAGTATGAAAAAAATAGACCGGGTAAAGAAGCGATTTGTAGAAGAAGGCTTGAACATAGCCCTGGAAGGCCATAAAGGGGAAAGGGTGTACAAGAAAAAAGTAGATGGAGACCTTGAGGCACACCTAATTGCATTAAGCTGTAGCCAGCCCCCCGAAGGTTTTTCAAGGTGGTCATTGAGGACGCTGGCCGACAAAGCAGTAGAATTGGAGTATGTTGATGAAATATCCCATGAAACCGTGCGCAGGGTTTTAAAAAAACGAATTGAAGCCGTGGAAGAAACAAGGCTGGGTAATACCGCCTTTGCAAAACGGTGATTTTGTGGCGAATATGGAAAAAGTACTGGAAGTTTACAAACGGCCATACAACCCCAACCGCCCGGTTGTTTGCATGGACGAGTCGCCGAAACAACTTATAGGCGAGACAAAAACCCCGATAATGATGAAGCCGGGATGCGAAGGGAAACATGATTATGAATATGTGAGGAAAGGGGTATGTAATATCTTTATGTCCAACGAACCCTTAAAAGGGAAAAGACATGTAAAGGTCACCAAAACAAAAACAAAAGAAGATTGGGCCGGGTTTCTTTCTGAAATAGCCGGGCTTTATAGAGATGCAGAAAAAATCACTTTAGTTATGGACAATCTAAATACGCACAAACCGGGCTCTTTATATGAAACATATAAATGCCTCAACCGGAGGATTGACACCATAGACAAGGTTGAACGTGAGGTGAGGGCCTGGCAAAACGCACGAAATAATATGGATGCTAAAATAAACTGGCAATTTAGCACTGAAGACGCAAGGATAAAACTAAGACGACTTTATCCGACTTTTGATGAATGACGTGACACTAGATTAAAAACTGAAACAAATCCGGGTTATCGTTCAGGTATTCGTATACAAAACCGTTTTCTTCCATGCGCTGGATAAGGCCGTTCAGGTCTTCCTTTTTTTGTAGTTCAATCCCGATCATGGCCGGACCTTTTTCTCGGTTGGTTTTCTTCGAATATTCAAAATGGGTAATATCATCGTTGGGGCCAAGCACTACGTCAACAAAGGTTTTTAAGGCTCCGGCGCGCTGCGGAAAGCGCACGATAAAATAATGTTTCAGGCCTTCATACAACAGCGAGCGCTCCTTGATTTCCTCGGTCCGTGTGATATCGTTATTACTGCCGCTTACAATGCAGACCACGTTTTTGCCTTTTATCTCATCCCTGAAATAGTCGAGCGCTGCAATGGAAAGTGCACCCGCAGGCTCAATCACAATTGCATCGCGGTTGTAAAGCTCCAGTATTTTGGTACAGATTTTCCCTTCAGGGACCGACTGGACTTTATCAAGCACTTCTTTGCAGATTTCAAACGTGAGGTTGCCGACGCGTTGTACTGCCGCACCATCCACAAACTTGTCAATTTTTTCGAGTGTTACCACTTGTCCGGCGTCAAGCGATTTTTGCATCGAAGGTGCCCCGGCAGGCTCCACGCCGATGATTTTCGTGTTCGGGCTTATTTGTTTGAAATAAGCGCCAACACCGGCAGCCAGTCCGCCGCCGCCAATGGGTATAAAAACAAAGTCGATGTCTTCTTTTGTATCCTGAAGAATCTCAAGCGCAACCGTACCCTGGCCTTCAATAATCTCGCGATCATCAAACGGGTGGATAAAAGCCATTCCTGTTTTTTGGCAGTCGGCCAGTGCGAGGTTGTGTGCATCGTCGTAAGTGTCACCAATCAGGATCACTTCCACATTTTCTTTTCCAAACATTTGTACCTGCCGCACTTTTTGTTTGGGTGTAGTGGTAGGCATATAAATCTTTCCTTTAATGCCCAATTTACTGCACGAATAGGCCACACCCTGCGCATGATTTCCTGCGCTCGCACATACCACGCCTTTCTTACGCTCATCAGCCGACAGCTTGGCAATTTTGTTATACGCACCCCTGATTTTGTAGGAACGCACCTGCTGAAGGTCTTCGCGTTTCAGGTAAATGGTTGCCTGGAACTCTTCCGAAAGATTTAAGTTAAGCTGAAGAGGCGTTTGAAGGATGATGTCGCTGATACGGCGTTTGGCACGGGTAATGCTTTGTATCTGCGGAAAATATTTATCGGATGCCATTTTATCTTTTTTGCAAAGATAACCATCAATTGTTAATGGTTGGTTCAACTGACCCCGATGAATGATAATTTGATAAACTACGTTATTGGTGGCTATTGGTAATTTAACCGGATGCTTCGTGAATGTTTAAGGAGGAGCTTTTTACGGGGGAATCGTATTCTATCTTCTAGCTTTTTCAAGTTGTTGCCGCCCCAAAACAGTCGTTACAGAAACAAAAATGATCCATACAGAAATACCGTCGATAAAAAAGATTTCGGCAATACCGTTTAACCCGTTGCTTAATAACAAATAAGCCATTATTAGAATTACCAGCCCCAGGATGCAGATACCTGTTATGCCGATAAGAGGCAATCTTTTTAAAATGGCTACCTGAAATGTTATTATCAGTGTTGGTACCGACAGAAAAACAACCACCGCAAGTACATTGTGTAAAAACCGCTGCAACGAAGGGGCTAAATTATGCCAACTGTATGGTTGAATGTTATGCGGAACAAAGGCAAGAAGTGCGAGGGAAGCAAAAGTATAAGTAATGATGCGCATTAAGCGCGCGTGTTTGCCAAGGTTGTAATATTTTGTAAGTAGCCAGAAAAATGTATAAAGAAGGATTGCCATGGTAAAAAGCAACAGAGTGTAACCCCTTTCAAATTCTTTCCCATATAAACTTTTGTTGCTTAAAAAACTGAGTGTTTGTTCGCTAATGTTGATGTCTACATGTTGTAACGATTTTTTTACCGCATCGGGCAAAAGACCAACGGTAATATAACCAATCAACAGTATTCCGAATTTTATCCAGTTCATGCTAAATCCGATTTTGCATCCAGTTTTACTCCTAACAAATTAATTATTCCGAAATTCTTAAACTTTGTTTTGACGAAAAACAACTCAAACAAGCTGTAGTACAGCCATAAAATTATAAGTATTGATCAGACTTAAAAGAAAAATTCCGGGATTTTTTAGCCTCAGTACGGTTTCTGTGGCCAAAAAATCCCGGAATAATCTCTATTCTGGCTTATTGCTAATAAACAACCGATTCGGGGCGGTCTTCCGCTTTGCTGCCAAAATCTTTGTTCGGTGTATTACCCATGGTAAAAACCAGTTCGCCACCGGCTTGCAGTTGCTTGTGGGTAATGTATGTTTTTGTGTACGGCTCTCCGTTCAGGGTAACCGACTGAATATACAGGTTTTCCTTGCTGTTGTTTTTGGTTGAAAGGGTGAAGGTTCTTCCTTCAGGGAAAGAAAGTTCCACGGTGTCGAACAGCGGACTGCCAAAAACATAAGCTCCGTTGGCCGGGTTAACCGGGTAGAAACCAATCGATGAAAGCACGTACCAGGCCGACATCTGGCCACAGTCTTCGTTTCCGCACAAACCATCAGGCTGGTCGGTGTACATAGTGGTGCAGATTTCGCGTACTTGCTCGGCAGTTTTCCACTGTGCGCCGGCGTAAGTGTACAGGTAGGTGGTGTGGTGACTGGGTTCGTTGCCATGTGCATACTGGCCAATCAAGCCCGAAATATCGTTGGAAGCACCTTCAACCTGTTCCGAAGAAATGCTGAACAAGCTATCGAGTTTGGCAAGGAAGGCTTCCTCACCACCTTGCAGTTGAATCAGTCCTTCCGGATTTTGAGGTACCAGCCAGGTATATTGCCAGCTGTTGCCCTCGCAGAAATCGTCGCTGCGGTGCTGCGAAGAAATAGGATCGAATGGTGTACGCCAGTTTCCGTCAGATAATTTTCCACGCATAAATTTACTGGCCGGGTCGAAATAATTCCGGTAATATTCAGCACGTTTCGAGAACAGTTCGTAATCTTCTGTTTTCCCCATAGCTTTGGCCATGGCAGCAACGCACCAATCGTCGATGGCGTATTCCAGTCCCATGGCAACCGATTCAACCATTTTATCTGCCGGAATATAACCCAGTTCTTTTACATAATCCAAACCGCGTTCATCCAGAAGTGCCGAAGTTTTCATGGCATGAAAAGCTTTTTCGGCATCAAATCCGCGGAATCCTTTCAGGTAAGCATCTGCAATCACCGGAACCGAATGGTAACCTACCATGGTGTTGGTTTCATTTCCCCACAGATGCCACACCGGAAGCTTGCCTTGTTGCTCGAAAGCCGCAAGCAGCGAATTCACAAAGTCATCCACCCGTTCGGGTTGAAAAATAGTGAAAAGCGGGTGAGCCGCACGGTAGGTATCCCACAGCGAGAATATGGTATAGTTTTTAAATCCGGGGTTGGTATAAACTTCTTTGTCGGTGCCCCTGTAGTCGCCGTTGGTATCGTCGAAAAGAGAAGGGGCGATCATCGTGTGGTAAAGCGACGTGTAAAAAGTCTTTTTATCAGCGATACTTGCTGTTTCAATTTTGATTTTGCCCAATTCCGCGTTCCATTTTTCGGTAGCAGCTTTTTGCGTACTTTCAAAATTCCAGTCGTTGAGTTCTGCTACCAGGTTGCCTTTGGCATTTTCAGAACTTACGGGCGAAATAGCTGTTTTCACCATTAGTACGCCATTGCCTTCAAATTCAACAAGAGCGGTTATCTGGCCTTTTTCTGAGTCAGACCTTACCACTTCAAAGTTTGCAATGGGTTTCGAGAATTCAGTATGAAAAAATACTCGTTGATCAGCAGCCCAGCCCTTTGAAAATCTTAGCCCGACAATGCTTTGATCGCCCGTTTGCTTTAGTTCTCCTTTTTGAATGGCATCCCAACCAGTTCCGTATTTCAGGTCGATCAGCACTTTTGAATTGCCTTCTCCTTTGAAATCATATTTATGGAAACCGACGCGCTCGGTAGCTGTTAATTCTGCTTTTACCTTGTAGCGGTCGATGTCGATGGAATAATAACCCGGTTGAACGCTTTCGTTGGCGTGTGTATATTTTGCCTGCCAGTCGTACTGGTTTTCACCATCAAAATTGGGCATGTAATCACCCGAAAGCGGCATAAAAAGCACATCTCCCAGATCGCCGATACCGGTTCCGCTCAGTTGAGTGTGGGCAAAGCCAATGAGCAGCGAATCGGAATAGTGGTAGCCCGAACACCAGTCCCAGCCCTGTGTGGGGTTATTGGGACCCAGTTGCACCGCACCAAACGGAACGCTGGCTCCTACAAACACGTGGCCGTGATAATCACTTCCGATCATCGGATCTACAAAAGTTGTGAAATCGGTTGGCTCTTCCTGCTGCACTGTTTTTTCGCTGTTACACGCACCTAAAAACAAAAGGGCGAGAGCAATTGCTAAATTGAAAAATAGTCTCATAATATGTAATTATTAAGTTATTGTTGGTTGCTTTAATGTATAACCTCCAGAATGCCGCCTTTCACAAGGTCGGCGTGGTTTAAAAAGAACGATTTTTGTGACTTTTCGTTCCATTTTATGCTTTTTATTTTTGATTCCGGATTTCCGCTTTGGCGAATAATAATTTCCTTGCCCGGGTAGAAGTTTTGATCCAGTTTTATTTTTACCTCTTCAAAAACGGGAGAGGAAACAGCGTAATTCATATCGCCCGGAATAACAGGATAAATTCCCAACATGGCGTATACCACCCAGGCCGACATGGTTCCGGTGTCGTCGTTTCCGGGAAGCCCGCCGGGAGTATTTTTGAAATAGGTGGCGATCAAGCGGCGAACTTCTTTTTGCGTGCGCCATTCTTCGCCTTTCACATAGTTAAAAAGCCAGGGATAATGGATATCCGGTTCGTTGGTCATATCAAAATTTCCTTCGTCGAAAGTGGCTTGCAATTTCTTTACAAAGTTTTTCTTTCCGCCGTTGAGTTCAATCATTCCTTTTACATCGTGCTGGGCGCAAAAGTTGTATTGATAAGCATTTCCTTCATGAAAGCCCGGGCTTGGCTCAAAGTTCTCGCCTTGTTTTGGGTCGAAATCAGGCAGAAAATCGCCGTTCTCCAATTTGGGGCGTACAATCCCAAATTCAGGATCGTAATAATTTTTCCAGCTTTTCGATTGATTCAGAAAACGTTCGTAATCGGCTGTCTTTCCCAGGTTTTTTGCGAGCTGTGCCAGGTTCCAGTCAGCAACGTAATATTCCAGAGCGTGCGAAACCGAGTTGTCGTATTGTGCTTTTATCGGCACATAGCCCAGCGAAATATAGTCGTCGATGTCGGGCCGTATTTTATTGTCTTTCCCGGGAGTGGTGGCCGATTTATGCATTCCTTCGTAGGCTTTCTCCACATCAAAATTCCGGATGCCGCGGAACCAGGTATCCACAATCACCGGTATCACCGGATCGCCTTCCATTACGTGGGTTTCGGTGCTGTTTAATTCCCAGCGGGGCAGCCAGCCACTTTCGTCGTACATCTCGATCAGCGAAGTAACCATGTTCAGCTGCTGCTCCGGGAAAGCCAGGCTAAAAAACGGGTGCAGGTTACGGTAGGTATCCCACAACGAAAACACCGTGTAGCGTTCGCCGTTTTCACGTTGTTTTATTTCGAACGATTCCATGGCCGGATACTGGCTGTTTACATCGCTCAGAATGTTCGGATGAATTTGCATGTGGTACAAAGCGGTATAAAAAACAGTTTTCTGATCGTCGGTTCCACCTTTTACCGTAATGGTTGAAAGCGCTTTGTTCCATTTCTCCTCTGCTTGTTTCCGGGTGGTTTCAAAATCGAACCGGTTGGATTCCGCATTTAGGTTCTGCCGGGCATTATTGATGCTGACATACGAAACGCCCACCTCTACCAAAATCTGTTCGTTTTCTTTTGTATTGAAAGTAAACCAGGCCCCGATGCTGTCGCCGGTCATTTCTGCCCGGTAGTTTTTGTAGTATTTAAATTTGTTGCTTGTGGCCGACCACGATGCTTCCGCGCCCATTTTTGGCATTTTTTTCCAGGCACCCAACTCTTCGGCAGCCTTGCTGAAACGTGCCACAAAATAAACCGGACGTTCAGTTCCGTCGTTGTAGCAGAAAGTACCGGTCATGCGCGAACCTTCCACTTCACGATCGTTCACAATCCGCAACGAAGCGCCGCTTTCGTTGGTGAGCCCGTTTCCGAGGTCGATCAAAATATTGGATTGCCCGGCCGGAAAGGTAAAACGGCTGATCCCGCTTCGCTCCGTGGCAGATACTTCTGTTAAAATATCGTACTTGTTCAGAAAAGTAGAATAGTAGCCGGGATGGGCCACCTGTTCACTCATTTCAGAACCATATTCACGGAAATCGGTATTTAGTTCTCCGGTAGTTGGCATAAGCAGAATAACGCCCAGTTCGGGGCAGCCCACGCCGCTCAGGTTTACATGTGAGTAGCCGGTAAAATACTTGTTGTCCCAGGAATAAGGTGTTGACCACCAGCCTGCGTCTTTGTCGTGTTTGTTCAGTTCCGAATTTCCGGCAACGTTAAAAGGTACCACCGAAACCATTCCGCGGGGAACAATCGCTCCCGGATTGGTGGTGCCGTAGTTGGTACTGCCGATAAAGGGATTTACCCAATCAACCGGTTCTTGAGCCATACAAATTGAGGCTGAAAAGACGGTCAATAGCAGGTATAGGAACTTGATTCTTAGCTGATGCGGCATTTTTTATATTGTTAAAAGTTTTTAAAAAAATTTACAAAGGGTAAATATATATCATTAATTTTAGGTCACTCAATTTGAACTTAAACTTTTTACTATGATCCGCTATTTTTTCCCTTTTCTGATTTTTGGGATTTTGTTCGGATGTGGTTCCGGAAAACAGGTTTCCAATGCTCCCGAAAGCCCAAAGTTACATATCATGGCTTATTACTTTCCGCGTGAAGAGTTTGATGTAAATCAACTTCAACTGGAGAAACTGACTCATTTGATTTTTAGTTTCAGCTACGTTATCGATGGCGAAATGGCTTTTAAAAACGAATTGTCGGACATGCGCCTGAAACAACTGGTAGCTGAGAAGGAAAAATATCCAAACCTGAAAGTGATGGTTGCCTGCGGAGGTTGGGGGGCCGATGGTTTCTCGGATGCAGCTTTTACCGACGAAAGCCGGGCAAAATTTATTCAAAGCACGGTTGATTTTGTGGAGAAATACCACTTGGATGGAATTGATATCGACTGGGAATACCCGACAATCCCGGCCGAAGGAACCAAAACACGCCCGGAAGACAAACAGAATTTCACGAAGTTGATCCGGAGGCTCAGGGAAGCACTCGACAAAATAGACCGTCCTCAAATACTGACTTTTGCAGCGGCCGGTTGGAAAAATTATTTTGACTACATTGAGTTGAACGAGGTAATGAAACACGTTGACCACATTAACCTGATGACGTATGACCAGGCAGGCGGCGGAAATAAATTTACGCAGCATCACACTGCATTAGGGCGTGTCACGCTAGAAGACTTGGCCGGGACGCCTGTGGGTGAGGAAATGAAAAACCGCACTCCGGAAGAAGGGGAGGAGCCTGCTTTATGGGAACCTCAATCGGCAGAAGGGATTGTCGATTTTTGCCTGGAACGGGGAGTGGAGCCAAAGAAAATAGTGATTGGTGCAGCATTTTATGGCAAGGGCTGGAAGAGCGTTCCTGCGCAAAACAACGGATTGTACCAACCCAACAAAGGTTCGG
>JBKDZK010000405.1:0-1626 GCA_047971205.1 Draconibacterium sp. | reverse complement strand
TCGCTAATCGCCAACTTGCTGATTGCCTGTGTTTTTTACTATCTGTTAAAAGTGGAGATTCATATTTATTCGCTGGCGGGTATTACTGTTTCCTTTGGTATTATTATCGACAACAGCATTCTGATGGTTACCCACCTTCAAAAACAAAAGGGACTGCGGGTTTTTATCTCGCTACTGGCAGCCACACTTACTACGCTTGGGGCGCTTTCAGTGGTTTTCTTCCTGAAAGAAAATCAGAAAATACTACTGATCGACTTTACTTATGTGATGTTAATAAACCTTTCTGTCTCATTAATTGTATCGCTGTTTCTGGTCCCTGCATTGATGGAGAAACTATACCACCAAAAATCGAATGCCAAAGCGCCTCTTAGAGTGAGAAGAAGAATAATGAGAGTGACTCAGTTTTATAGCCGTTTTATTGGCTTTGAGAAGCGTTTTAAATGGGCTTTTTTCATCCTGATTATTCTGGCTTTTGGTCTGCCGGTGGGGTCTATCCCCGGGAAAGTTGAGAAGGAGACAAAAGCAGCAAAACTCTACAATAAAACCCTAGGGTCTGAAACCTTCCAGTCAAAAATTAAGCCTGTTGCGGAGAAAGTTATGGGAGGTGCACTTCGCTTGTTTACCGAATATGTTTTTGAAGGTAGCTTTTACTCCGATCCCGGAAAAACAACTTTGTATGTTCGCGGGCAAATGCCCGAAGGTTGTACGATTGAGCAATTGAACGAGGCAGTTCGGAAAATGGAACAATACATCAGTCAGTTTAGGGAAATCGAACAGTTTGAAACACGCATTACGGGCTATAAAAACTCTGCGATTACGATTCAGTTTACTAAAGAAGCCGAAAAATCGTCGTTCCCCTTTTTACTAAAAAGCCAGGTAGAAGCCAAAGCTATTTCGCTGGGTGGTATGGACTGGAGTGTTTACGGTGTAGGCAAGGGTTTTTCGAATGCACTAAACATGGACTACAAAAACAGCCACATACTGCTTACCGGGTACAACTACGACCAGTTGGATACATATGCAGCACTGCTGGAAGAACGAGTGCTGCAAAATCCTAGGGTAGACAATACCGAAATTAACAGTTCCAACTCGTGGGGCTCCACCACACGTTATGAATACAAACTGCAGGTGGACAAAGATTTGCTCGCGCTGCAAAACCTCGATTATTACGACTACACTAATTCTCTCTTTGCCCAATTGTACGCGCGCAACCTTTCCCCGTTTTACAACGAGACCGAGCTTCAGCCGGTGGTTTTACTGTCAGACCAAAGCAACAAATACAACAAGTGGGATTTTTATAACATACCCGTAACAACTTCTGCTGGGCAAAAGAAACTCTCGCAGGCCGGGGAAATCCATAAGCTACTGGCCGGGAAAAGCATTTTGAAAAAGAACCAGGTGTATCAAATGTATCTGAACTACAATTTTGTTGGGCCAGGACCACTGGCAAAAATGGTTCAGGATAGGGAAATTGAGGAAATCAATAAAATATTGCCGTTAGGTTATAAAGCTCAACGGCCGGAAAGCTACTGGTATTGGAATAATAAGGAAAAGAAACAATACTGGTTGCTGTTACTGATCGTCGTTATCATATATTTTATCACTGCCATTTTGTTTGAATCACTG
>JBKDZK010000404.1:0-4691 GCA_047971205.1 Draconibacterium sp. | reverse complement strand
CATCGCCGGAAGTACGCCGCGAATCAGGCGAACGGCACTCATAAGTGTGAGGTTAAACGCAGCTTCCCAGTGTCGGTCGTCAAAGTCGTCGAAATTCCCGGGAGGCGGGCCGCCTGCGTTTACCACCAGTCCGTCGATTTGCTCAAACGCCCGTGTAACATCGGATATCCAGTTTCGAATCGAATCCGGATCTGCCATATCGGCCACCGAAGCATAAACGTTGGCTCCGGTTTCTGAACGGAGCTTTTCCACCGCTTTCTCCACATCGGCTTCCGTACGGCTGGCAATGCAAACCGTGGCTCCGTTCCGGGCCAGTTCCTGAGCGATGCCAAATCCAAGCCCTTTGCTCGATGCGGCTACCATAAAGACTTTATCCTGTAGTTGTAAATTCATACTTGTTGAGTTTAACGTTCAGAGTTCAATGTTCAAAGTCTGACCTTTCATGAATATGTTTTGTATTCCATCCCATTAAAGCATTTTCGCATTTCTGCATTCAAGCATTCATTCAATCCCTCAGTCCCTCAATCCTTCAGTCCTTCATACTTTGCCAAGGCATACGTTGCAAAAGAGGCCAGCCAGTGCGCCCCGGCATATTCCCCCGAATCCATTTTTTCGTAGCTGTAATTAAAATGTGCGACTCCCAGTTCCATCATTTTGGGATTGTTTAATCCGTTCCCCATTTCAAAGAGGCACCAGGCGCGACTAAAATTTAATCCGTCGAGATGAGCGAGTTTACCATCGCTGCGGTCGGTCACTTCCGCAATTTGTATGTATTTCGCCGGATTCCTTTCAAAACCCGGAAGAAATTTTTTCATCCATTTTTCAAACTCCTTTTGAGGCATTATTTTCTGCATCAGCGAAGCTTCCTGCAAGCAGGGCGACAGAAAATCAAAACCGCCGGGCTCCCAGGTAAGCGGGCATTTGCAATCGTTGCTGTAATATTCCATGGCCTTTTTTCGGATCTCTTCCGCCAGCTGTGGATAGTATTTTTTTGCCCAATCGTAGGCGAACGACATTCCAAAGGCAATGTTGCTGTGTTCCCCGATTCGGATCGGGTATTTTAGTTTTTCGAGAAACTCTATAAATTTTTCGGAGACCACATTTACCAGTGGCGATAGGTTTTCATGCATTTCTTTCGCTTCCGGTGTTTCCCATTCGCGAAGGGCCTCGTCAAGTTTCAGCAGCCAGGCCCAACCGTAAGTGCGCTCGAATGTGTTGTTTTGCCCATCGTTGAAATATTCAATTTCTTTTAAGATGTTTTCGCGGGTAAGGTTTTTCTGAAGTTTTGCGATGATTTCATTCCGGTGTTCAAAATCAGGAAAGCGGGAGAGGAGGGTAACCAAAGTCCAGTGTCCGTGAACCGACGAGTGCCAGTCGAAACATCCGTAAAAAGCCGGGTGAATTTCGCGTGGAGGCATTAAAAAACTGTCGTCGCCCAGCACCCCGCCGGGTTTATTCGGATATTCCTGGTCAATGCATTCGTAAGCAAAATGATACAGGTATTCTGCTTTCTTTTGGTCGAATTCGAGAGCGGACTGGGCCATCGCAGCAACTGAAATAAGAAACAGGGTGACACTTGAAATGCAGACTTTCATGGGTATTGTATTTTGTCGATGAAAATAGAACTAATTCATGAAAGCTAAAATCATTTCCTGTATTTGTCGTTCAACGCGCGTTGTTTCTTTTTGGCAAAAGAATAAAGGCTTCTTTCTATTCGGAATCATTTCTTAAAGCTTCCTGTCCACATCTCCAATTTTAGAGCTCTTTATTTCTTCCGGGTAAAAATGGCCACAATGGCAGAAGTAAACAATCCCATCAACGGGGCAAACATCGTGCTTTCGACCATATACGACTGCAGGTTGAAGGTAGCTTCTGCTTCTTCGCGACTCATTTGCCCTTTTTCAACCACAAAGGCGATCATGTTTTCGAAGTAATGTGGCGTGATCACTTCCAGCGTTATGTACTGGGCAACCGGTGTAAGAACGGTGATTCCCAATGTGAGGATAAGGCCGGAAATAAATCCCTGGATCCAGTTCATTTTTCCGCCAAAGTCTTTTTGGCGTTTATCGAGCAAAGCCAGTACATAAACGGCAATGGCTGCCACGGCAAAGAAATTGGTTACGAGGTAGTGGTATTCGATGTTTTTGTCGTGCAGGCCGGTAATGCGTTCTGCTACCATCCAAAGAAGCATGACCAGGATGAAAATGAAGGCCCATTTAATTTCTATTCCGACTTTTTTCATAAGAATGCATTTTTCAAATGTTGAACTTGTTTAAAATTGAATCAATACTTGGTATAAATTGCTTGATTCTTCACTTGTTGACTCTCCCTCTTCTCCCTCTCTACCCGAGAGGGACGATCCGTCAGCTGATGGATCAGGGTGAGTATTTTAAAGTAGACAATTCTGTCAATTTTAGACAACCGTATTAAAGCCTTTACAAATTACAACAGAATTCTTTAGGGACATCAGTATTTGTTCTTTTTGTGTTCTTTCATCACCGCTTTAACCATTTTTCCGAACTCTTTCCCTTTTTGCCGCTTCTCATGAATGGTACTCGAGAAATGTTGCTGCTCGCGTTTTAGTTTCAGATAGTTTTCATAGTTTTTTTCCGAAAGCTCACCGTTTTGAACTGCTGCGAGCACGGCGCATCCTTTTTCGCCAGTGTGTGAGCAGTCGTCGTATCTGCACGAATTCGAGAGTTCAGTGATCTGGTCGTACGTTAGCTCAATCCCCGAACTTTCGTCGGTCATTCCCAACTCACGCATTCCCGGTGTATCGATTACAATGCTTCCGTTTTCAAGTACAAACAACTCGCGGTGTGTTGTAGTGTGCCTCCCTTTTTGCGTGCTGGTGCTGATGGCCGAGGTGGTGAGTTTCTCTTCGTTGGAAAGATGATTGATAATGGTCGATTTTCCAACACCCGAAGAGCCTACAAAACAATACGTAACATTGGCTTGCATCGCTTCTTTCAAGGTGTTGTAACCCGTTCCGCTTTCACTGCTGATAGTGATCAGTTTTACGTTGGGCAGGCGTTTTCGGATCATTTCCATTAAAGAATCGATCTCTGCTTGGGGGATGAGGTCGGTCTTGGTAAGAAGGATCATCGGTTTAATCTTCCCCGAATAGCAAATGGCGAGGTACCTTTCGAGGCGATTGATGTTGAAGTCGTGCCCGACCGATTGCACAATAAAAGCTACATCGATGTTGCTGGCGATAATTTGTATGTCGGCTTGTTTTCCAACTGCCTGTCGTGAAAGAGAAGAATAGCGGGGAAAAACCTCCAGTATAATGGCGTTTTGAGCATCCATCGGAGTGATTCTTACCCAGTCGCCAACAGCAGGGAAGTCGGCGCGCGACCGGGCAGAAAAACGGATGTTTCCTGTTATTTCTGCCTGGTAAACGCCTGCTTCAGTCTGTACTATGTATCGTTCTTTGTGTTCGATGATTACCCGTGCCAGCTCTGACGAATCCACTGATCCGATCAATCCGGCCATTTTTTCTGAGAATCCTGGTAATTTCATAGGGCTATTCTCCTATACATTTTTGAATTTCCATTTTCCTTTTCTGAAAAGATAAAGGGCCAGCAAGGCGAGAAGTGTCTCGGCCACCACAATCGATGTGGCGGCACCTGCCAGTCCCATTCCAAGCGTAACCGCCAGTATATAGGCGAGGGGAACTTCAAAGAGCCAGAAACAAAAAAGTTGATCTTCGTTGGGGTGATCGTATCACTACTGCCGTTAAAAGCCTGCATCAGCACCATGCCCATTGCGTAACACAGAAATCCAAGACTGATAATGCGCAGCGAAAGAATTCCGTTTTGCATGACCGCGCCTTCTTCCACAAAAACGCCTATCCAGAAATCAGGAAAAAATACAAACAAGGCTCCGATTATTCCCATAAAAACCACGTTGGCATAAGCGGCTATCCAAACCGATCGTTCGGCACGTTCGGGATGGTTGGCGCCCAGATTTTGTCCCACAAGGGTGGCGGCTGCATTACTCAATCCCCAGGCAAGCAGCAATGTGAAAATTACGATACGGATGGCGATGGTATAACCCGCAATGGCATCGGCACCAAATACGGCAATAATGCGCATTAGCAGAATCCAGCTAGAAGTGGCAATCAGGTTTTGCAGAATTCCTCCTCCCGAAATCCGAAGAAGTTTCCACATTACGCTTAACTTAACTTTTACACTGTCCCAGTACAATTTGATCCGGTATTTTCCGCTCCACAGCAGGTAAAACTGGTAGATTACTGCAATTCCCCGTCCAATGGTGGTGGCAATGGCAGCCCCGGTTACACCCAGCTCGGGGAAGGGGCCATAGCCAAAAATCAATAGCGGGTCGAGTATAATGTTGATGATGTTGGCCAGCCACATAACACGCATGGAAATGGCCGCATCGCCCGAGCTACGAAAAACGGCATTGATAATAAACAGCAGCATGATGATGAGGTTGCCGCCAAACATAATGGCCGGGTACATGTAGCCCTCGTTGATCACTTCTTCGGTACCACCCATCAGCCGCAGAAAGTCTTTGGCAAAAATAACTCCCGGAATGGCGATCAATACCGACACGATGGCACCCACCAAAATGGCCTGGAAAGCGACCACTCCCGCCTGTTTTTGTTTCTTTTCTCCAATCCGGCGCGAAACAAGGGCCGTAGTTGCCATGGCGAGTCCGCTGCCCAC
>JBKDZK010000403.1:0-9735 GCA_047971205.1 Draconibacterium sp. | reverse complement strand
TGCGATCGGCGAAATTTATTCCGCCAAATGAGTTGATTTTTTCAGAAGAATATGTAATTTTCATCAGCAATGATGTTTTTCACCCAAATAGGTGAAAACATTTTAATCGGCAAAGCTTTGTCAACATTATTTTTACAGGGCTTGCCGATTTTTAGATTTTTTTACTTGCGGATATAAGGTTTTATTAATGACACCTTCGTGTAATTTTAGAATATGTATCTTAGCGAAAATTTAATTCAAGAACTAATTACTTTTAAAAAAATTTCAAATCTAATGAAGTTCATCTTAATTACCGTCGTTACAGCAATCCTTGCATTAACCAGCATCACTCATGCGCAAACTCCCGACCGGGAAAATCCGGCCATGTTTGATCAGAACAAAGAAAAACCACATGCCACGCTAATGCCGTTCCGCACGGTTGACGAAGCGTTGACACAAAAAAAACACCAGTCTGTTTATTACCAGACTTTAAGTGGAACCTGGAAATTCAACTGGGTTAGGAAGCCTGCCGACCGCCCTGTTGATTTCTACAAACCGGAATACAGCGTTGCTGACTGGGACGACATTCCTGTTCCGTCGAACTGGGAATTATTGGGCTACGGAACTCCAATTTACGTAAACCACCAATATGAATTTGCTGACCACAAGGCGCCGGTTTCGAAAGAAATACAGTTCATTGACAATCTTTATCCGGCCAATCCCGGACAGGTGCCCACCGATTACAACCCGGTAGGCTCGTACCGCCGCACTTTTACAGTTCCGGAAAGTTGGGATGGTCGCCGTGTTTTCATCCAGTTTGGAGCCGTAAAATCGGCTTTTTATATCTGGGTCAACGGAGAAAAAGCAGGTTACAGCCAGGGAAGTAAAACACCGGCTGAATGGGACATTACCGACTACCTGAAAGAAGGCGAAAACGTGGTAGCACTGGAAGTTTACCGCTGGTCTGACGGGTCGTACCTCGAATGCCAGGATTTCTGGCGCATCAGCGGAATTGAACGCGACGTATTTTTATACTCTGCCCCGCAGGTAAGAGTGCGCGACTTTTTTGCCAAAGCCGATCTTGACGCCGATTACAAAAACGGGAAATTCAGTCTTGACGTGGACCTGAAAAACCAGGTTTCCAAACTTCGTTCAGGAGACTACAAGGTGAGCTACCAGATCTTCGACGCCCGCAACAATGAAATTGCCTCGGATGAAGCGGAAGCCAAGATCAACCGTAAACAAGAACTGTCGCTTACCTTCAATAAAGAAATTGAAAACCCGCTGAAGTGGACCGCAGAAACACCGAATCTGTATTCTTTGGTCATCAGTTTGAAAAACAGCGAAGACAAAACCGTTGAAGTGGTAACGTCTAAAATTGGCTTCCGGAAAATCGAAATAAAAGATGCTATCTTTTACATCAACGGAGTTTCGGTAGCCATTAAAGGAGTTAACCGCCACGAACACGAAGAATACAAAGGACATGTGGTTAGTGAAGAAGCGATGATCCGCGAAATTGCATTAATGAAACAATACAATATTAATGCGGTGCGCACCAGCCACTATCCTCACGACGAACGTTTTTACGATTTGTGCGACGAATACGGTTTGTATATTACCGACGAAGCTAACATCGAATCGCACGGAATGTACTACGGCGAACATTCGCTGGCTAAAAAACCCGAGTGGACTGCGGCCCACGTAGACCGCAACATGCGCATGGTAGAACGCGACAAAAACCATCCGAGTGTGATCGTTTGGTCGATGGGGAATGAAGCCGGCGACGGTGAAGTTTTTACCGAAGTATTCAAAAGCATCAAAGAACGCGACCCCTCACGGCCTATTCATTACGAACGCGCTATCATGGGCCCCAACACCGAAATTTTCTGTCCGCAGTACCCCGGTGTTCAGTCGCTTATCAACTACAAAAAGAAAAAACAAACGCTGCCGTTTATCTCCAGCGAATACTCCCATGCCATGGGTAACAGCAACGGTAACCTGGCCGACCTGTGGGATGTTTTCAACGAAGACCGCAACGACCAGCTTCAGGGTGGGTACATTTGGGACTGGATCGATCAGGCACTGGTAAAAAAAGCTGCTAACGGAACTGAATTCTGGGCTTACGGCGGCGACTACGGAGAAAACATGCCAACCGATTACAACTTTGTTTGCAACGGTATTATTTCGGCCGATTACACGCCTCACCCTGCCATGCAGGAAGTAAAATATGCGTACCAGTACGTTCTTTTTGATAAAACAGAAAAAGGCTACCGGGTAACCAACTATCATGATTTTATTGATTTGAGCGACTACGAAATTACGTGGACCATTTCAGACAACGGAATCCAAAAGTTTGGCGGAACGTTTGAGAACCTCAACCTGAAACCAGGTGAAAGTCAAATCCTGAATTTCCCGGTTCCCGCCATGGCTTTGCTTCCAGGCATTGAGCGATTTGTTGATTTTTCAGTAAAACTGAAAGTGGCCAAACCTTTCCGCCCGGCCGGATTTGAAGTGGCTCACGAGCAGTTTAAAATGGAAGGAGAATATGCACAGCCCGCTGCTTCTGTTGAAGGCGGAACTTTGAACATAGTTGAAAATGACGAGGTAATTAAAGTTGAAGGTGAAAATTTTGTGGCTGAATTCGACCGCGTATCGGGCGCACTTTCTTCTTACGAAGTAAACGGTGTTGCTTTGATTCAGAAAGGTCCGCAAATTAATTTCTGGCGCCCCCTGAACGACAACGACAAGGGAAGCAACATGCTGGGGCGTCTTGGTATTTGGCGCGAAGTTTCACGCGAAGCCAAACCTGCCAATGTAAACGCAGTTCTGACTGGCAGAAAAGTACAGGTTACCTCAACCTACCAGCTTGATAAAGTAAATTCGGCTCTCACATTGGTGCAAACGGTTTACGCCAACGGAATGATCGAGGTAAATAGTTCGCTGGATGTTTCGGGCGAAGAACTTCCTGACCTGCCACGTTTTGGTGTTCGCTGGGAAATGCCGGTGAATTTTGATAACCTAAAATATTATGGCCGCGGCCCGAATGAAAACTACATCGACCGCAACCGCAGCGCTTTTGTAGGAATTTACGAAAGCAAGGTAGCCGACCAGTATTTCAAATACGTGCGCCCGCAGGAAAACGGCTACAAAACCGATGCCCGCTGGTTTGAACTGAGAAATGCAAACGGCGTGGGCCTGAAAATTACCGGTACGCCAACGGTTGGCTTCTCAACCCTGCACAATCCGATCGAGGATTTTGACATGGAAGATAAAAACGATTACCGCCACACCAACGACATTGTAAAAAAAGACGGTGTTTTCATTACCACCGACCTGAAGCAAATGGGAGTAGCCGGCGATAACTCATGGGGTGCCAAACCTATGAAAAAGTACAGCATTCCTGCCCAGGACTACGAATTCAGCTTTACAATACAGCCTGTTTTTTAGTAATTTTAGGGAAGGAAAAGCAATTGTCAAAATAAGTAAAGAGTTGAAGAAACTTGTATCACTGTTGTTCCTGGCTGTTTTCGGCCTGGGACTTTCCGCCCAAACAGTTGATGTAATTCCGCAACCGGCAAAGGTGGTCGCGCAGGATGGCCATTTTTCGCTGACACCCTCCACAAAAATTCTTTTCAACATTACCAATGCTGAAGGGAAAGAATTTGTGGCGCAGGCGCAGGATCTGTTGATGGATGCCACCGGGTTTAAACCTGAAGTTGTTTCCGTATCGGGCCCTGCCATTCCGGGAAATATCCTGGTTCAGCTTAACAATCCGCTAAATGCCCTCACGTGTACGGAAGGCTATTCGCTGAGAGTAGAGAAAGACCGCGTATTTCTGAATGCCAACACTACCGCCGGTTTGTATTATGGCGTGCAAACGCTCTGGCAAATGTTGACTGCCGGCGACGGAAAAACCATTCCCTGTGTTGACATCACCGACTATCCCCGCCTCAGCTGGCGCGGAATGATGCTGGATGTATCGCGCCACTATTTTCCGGTGGAGTTTATCTACCGGTACATCGACTACCTGGCCATGCACAAAATGAATGTTTTTCACTGGCATTTGGTTGACGACCAGGGTTGGAGAATCGAAATCAAAAAATACCCGAAGCTGACCGAGATTGGCGCCTTTCGTGCTGACCGCGAAGACCTGGACTGGAATTCAAGAAAAGCACCGGTGAAAGAAAACGAACCAAAGTACGGCGGCTTTTACACCCAGGAACAAATTAAGTCGGTAGTGGAATATGCCCGCCAGAAACATGTTACGGTGGTACCCGAAATCGAAATGCCGGCGCATGCAATGGCAGCACTGGCAGCTTATCCCGAGTTGTCGTGTACCGGCGAATACCAGCCGGTTCCGTCGGGCGGCGTATGGCCCATCACTCATATTTTTTGTGCCGGAAAAGAAGAAACCTTTAACGTTCTGGAAGATATTCTGAAAGAAGTGATGGATCTTTTCCCCTCCACATTTATCCACATTGGCGGCGACGAAGCCACCAAAACCGAATGGGAAAAATGTGAGCTTTGCCAAAAAAGGATGAAGGACGAACAACTGGCTAACGAACACGAACTTCAGGCTTATTTTATCAAGCGCATCGAAAAATTCCTGAACAGCTACGGCAGACAACTCATTGGCTGGGACGAAATCCTGGAGGGAGGTTTGAATCCTTCGGCAACCATTATGTCGTGGAGAGGGACCGCCCCCGGTATTGAAGCGGCCAAAGCCGGCCACGACGTGGTAATGTCGCCAACCGGTTATTGTTATTTCGATTATTACCAGGGCGACCCTTCGCTGGAACCCAAAGCTTTTGGCGGAAGCATTACACTTAAAAAAGTCTATGGCTTTGATCCCGTTCCTCAGGAACTCAATGAAGAAGAAGGCAAGCATATTATAGGAGTACAGGCAAATTTATGGACAGAACACATTCCAACACCGGAACATGCAGAATACATGATCCTGCCGCGAATGACTGCTCTTTCAGAAGTTGCATGGTCGCCCAAAGATGCGAAAGACTGGGGCAGCTTCTCCAAACGCATGGAAAGCCAGTACAAACGCTTTGAGAAAGCAGGTGCCAATTATGCCACCAGTGCTTTCCAGATGAAAGGTTCTCCCGAGTTAAACCCGGAAAACCGTTCAGTAAAAGTAACGCTGTCGACCGAAGCATGGCAACCCGAAATCCGCTACACAACGGATGGTTCGGAGCCCGGAGTAAATTCAGAAAAGTATACCGGTCCATTTGACATTCAAAAAAAACGACAACGGTAAAAGCAGTAGTGTTTAAAAATGGGCAAACCATGTCCAAACCTTTGTCTTCCACTATTTATATGCACAAGGCCATTGCCTGCCCGGTAAGCATGAAGTTTCCGAACAGCAAGTACTACAACTCCACCGGAGAATATGCGCTGGTTGACGGAATTAAAGGCTCATCGAACCATGGCGACGGCCACTGGAAAGGATTTAACGGCGACGACCTGGTAGCTACCCTCGATCTTGGAAAGGAAACTTCTTTCTCGAAAGTTACCATTGGCACACTGCAAAATGCCGGAGCATGGATCTTCTACCCTACTGAAGTGACGGTAGAAAGCTCAAACGATGGCGTTACCTTCAGAAAAGTGGGCTCAGTGAAAAACAAGGTAGATGCTATGGACGGTGCCAATCAGATCCAAGACATTACGGTAAAGAAAAAGGCTTCAGCCCGGTTTGTACGCGTTACCGTTAAAAAACCCTGGCACCTGCCCGCAAGGACATGCCGGCGAAGGAAAACCAGCCTGGTTGTTTGTGGATGAAATTTCAGTAGAATAAAATGGAAGTAAAAGCAAATTTATAGTTTCTATTAAGTTATTGAATGAAGTAAAAATGGGATCGCCGGATGGTGGTCCCATTTTCATTCTATTATAACTATAAACTGAATGAAGCTCATTGCAAAAACGATATCAGAACACCGGCCGCAACGGCAGACCCAATCACACCCGAAATATTACTTGCCATGCAATACTGCAAAATGTGGTTCTTTTTATCGTATTTCAAAGCCAGCTCGTTGGCAACACGCGAGGCCATCGGAACGGCACTCAAGCCGGTTGCTCCCACAAGTGGGTTGATCTTTTTTTTAGAGAAAGTATTGTAAACTTTCACGGCCAGAATTCCGCCGGCAATGGAAATGGCAAAGGCCACAAAACCGCCTACTACAATTCCAATGGTTTTGGCAGAAAGGAACACTTCCGAGGTCATGGTGGCGCCTACGGTCAGTCCCAAAAAGATGGTAGCCGTGTTCATAATCGGTCCTTGTGCCGCATCGGCCAAACGACTGGTCGATGAACCAATTTCCTTGATCAGGTTTCCAAAAAGCAACATCCCCAAAAGTGGCACCGACGACGGAACCATAATGGCCGCCAGCGTTCCCAAAGCGATCGGGAAAATGATCTTGGCTGCTTTCAGGTTTTTAATCTCGTACTTGGCCGGGTATTTCCGATCCATCTCTTTCATGTTGATCGCAAACTCCTTTTTGGAGATAAATAATTTTGCCACCAGCGGAATAATAACCGGTACCAGCGCCATGTACGAATATGCGGCTATGGCAATGGGCCCGAGCAAATGCGGAGCCAGTTTAATGGTGGTATAGATCGCCGTAGGTCCGTCAGCACCTCCGATAATCCCCAATGAAGCTGCTTCTTTGGGTGTAAAACCAACGGCCACAGCACCCAGGAGAATCGAAAAGATCCCGATCTGTGCGGCAGCTCCAAACAAAGCCAGTTTCAGGTTACGGAGCATCGGACCAAAGTCGGTAAGCACTCCCACGCCCATAAAAATAATAGGAGGGAGCAAACCCGTTTTGATCAGCGAATAATACAGGTAATTCATGATCCCGTATTCATGCGCAATCTCAAAAAGGTTCATATAGCGATGCCCTTCCAGTTCAATCAATTGGGCATCCACAACGCCCATCTGTCCCCCCGGAAAGTTGGCCAACAATACCCCAAAAGCAATGGGAACCAGCAACAAAGGTTCGTAACCTTTTTTAATTCCGAGGTACAACAAAACAAAAGCTATCGCCCACATGATCAGTGTTTGCCAGGTAATATCTCCCAGCGCTGTCATGTTAAACAGTTCTCTCAATATTTCCATACGAATGCGTGCTTAAGCCAGTTGAATCAATACATCGTCTTCCTCAACCGTGTCGCCGTTGGCTTTCATAATCCCAACTACTTTTCCTTCTTTCTCGGCCACAATGGCGTTGTAGGTTTTCATCGATTCAATGTAACAAACCAAATCTCCCTCTTTTACGGTATCCCCCACTTTCAGCGGCGTTTCCGATGTATCTTTTGTCAGCATGAATTTCCCTTCCAGCGGAGCCAGCACGTCAAATGCTTCGGCCACAGCAGTTGCTACCGGAGCTTCTTTTGCCGCGGGAGCCGTCTTACTTTTACCATTGCCGTTGCCGTTCGTGGATGTTTCAGCAACAATGTCGCCGTAAGAAACACCTACTTTAAATTTCTCGCCGTTGATATCAATGATCATCGACTTGGGCTCGCAATTACCAACCGGTACTTCCACCTTTTCAGGCTTCGCTTCTTTGGCAGCTTTTTGTGCAGCCAGATCGGCTTCGAAATCAGCTTTGGCTTTTCCCGATTTGTACGCACGGTACTGCTCCGGGTGCATTGCCAGTTCCAGCAGTTCTTCGTCGTCTTGTCCGAAATCCCAATTGTTTTCTTTCATTTCCTGTCTGAAAACGTCCAGGTTATCCGGATACAGATCCTGCGGATTGCCGGTATAGAATTCTTTCCCGTTGGCTTTGGCCAGCTTGATAATCTCCGGATCCAATTCTCCCGGAAGCTGACCCGATTTACCAACGATCATATCCCAGATATTGTCGGCGATCATACTCCAGCGTTCGCGGCCTTTTATCAACTGAATAACATTCATCAACGCCAGGTTTTTCACGTACTGGCTAAAAGGAGTTACCAGTGGCGGATAGCCCAATTTAGGCCAAATGTATTCCACTTCGTCAAACAGTTTGATCAGCAGATCGTCTTGCGTTAACGTTGGCTGGTTGCGTTTGCTCAGCCATTTATTCAGGCTTTCGAGGTTGTTGCCCAGGTCGGCCATCAAACTTCCCATCATTCCGCCCGGAAGACCCGAACCGATCAGCAGCGAATTCATGTGACGGTTTTTTGGGTTGATGTAATACCCCAGAAAATCGTCGATAAATTCCTGTGTCAGCGAACGTACTTCCATGTACGCTTTCATATTGATGTCTTTTACGGCATATCCGGCGTCTTTCAACATTTCCTGAACTGCCAGCACATCGGCATGACCGGTACCCCACGAAAGTGGTTCCATGGCTACGTCCACATAATCAACTCCTGCCCGTGCAGCTTCCAGGATACTAGCCATGGAGAAGCCGGGACCCGAGTGACCGTGGTACTGAACAATGGTTTTGGGATGTGCGGATTTAATGTTTTTGATGATCTTGCCAATAAACGCCGGACGGCCGATACCGGCCATGTCTTTCACACAAATCTCGTCGGCGCCCATTTCAATCAGCTGGTCGGCTAGCTTGGTGTAATATTCCACCGTGTGCACTTCCGAAATGGTCAGACTTAAAGCTGCCTGGGCAATCATACCGCCTTCCTTGGCAAATTTGATCGAATTTTCGAGGTTGCGCGGGTCGTTCAATCCACAGAAAGAACGCGCAATATCGGTTCCCTGCAGTTTCTTTACTTTAAACATCAGTTTTCGCACGTCGGCCGGAACCGGGCTCATACGAATGGCATTCAGTGCACGCTCCAGCATGTGAGTCTGAATACCGGCATCGTTGAACGGCTGTGTCCAGCAGCGGTTTGCCACGTTTGGGTTTTCGCCAAACAACAGGTTAATCTGTTCAAAGCCACCACCATTGGTTTCGACCCTGTCGAAACATCCCATATCGATAATCGCCGGAGCTACTTTTTCCAACTGATCTACCCGGGGAACATATTTCCCCGATGACTGCCACATATCGCGGTACAGCAAACTAAATTTAATCTCTCTCTTCATTACAGTCACAAATTCTGGTTATTATTGGATTTCGGGTTATTCGTCGATCTTCTCTACCGAAAAAACTTTGCCTTTGCCACGGGTAACCACGTCGACCGCCGAAACGATGGCGGCCAGTTTTGCAGGTTCAATCCCTCCGGAAGTCGAAGGTTCTCCCGGCTGATTCGAAACTACAGCAAAAGTATTGGTACCCCGGATGATAACGTTGCCGAGTACCACTACCATGATCAGGATAAAAAACACGGTACCCATGCCGGTCAGCATTAATTGTATTGCGTCGGTCATTTTGATTCTTATTAAATTGAAAGGCGCAAATTTATGCTTATTCACGAATTGCATCCAAAATACAATTATGAAATGAAAGCAAACTTTAGTTATTTCTTACATTTTGAAAGCCGTTATCGCAAAACGGTCCACAATTTATTTTTATAAATTCCTGCAACATATGCAGTTATGCAGATACTTACTTTCTGAAAATTCAAGAAACTGTTCTTCAACATATAATTAAGATACTTAACATTCGGAGCACCAAAAGCACAAATGTGCTTAACATAAAAACTACAAATTGCCATCGAATGGCCTTTGGCTTACACAAAACGAGTATCCAAATTCCTTCGCCGTAGCATCTAAAATAAAACACCCGAAAGTTTATCGAAACAAAAAACAAACCGCCTATCGTCCTGATCTTTCGGGCTCTCGGTACAGTTGCATTTTATCTCTCC
>JBKDZK010000402.1:0-1718 GCA_047971205.1 Draconibacterium sp. | reverse complement strand
CTTTGTGGTGGTTAAAATGAGATGAATTTATCCGGACATTTCTGGGAAAATCATAAACAGGTAGCCTCGTAAGAGCTGACACGACGAAAAACGATTTATTAAATTTATGACATAAGTCATATTTTGTAATCGGTTCGTGTAGCTGTGTAAAGCTAAAATTTTACTTTTGAACTTAGTTATGAAGTATTACAGTACCAATAAAAATACGCCCGAAGTTTCGTTAAAAGAAGCAGTTGTAAAAGGCCTGGCTGCCGATAACGGACTTTTTATGCCCGAAAGAATTGAAGCGTTCGATCCTTCTTTTTTTGAAAATATCCAAAAGCTAAGTTTCCAGGAAATTGCCTACGAAGTGGCTTTGAAGTTTTTTGGAGAAGACATTGAAGCACAAAAACTGCATGAGATTGTTTTTGACACGCTTTCGTTTGATTGCCCGGTTGTAAAAGTAGACGGAAATATATATTCGCTTGAATTATTTCACGGCCCAACACTTGCCTTTAAAGATGTGGGGGCACGTTTTATGGCACGTTTACTCAACTACTTTCTAGGGAAAAAAGAAAAGCAGGTGAACGTTTTGGTAGCCACTTCGGGCGATACCGGAAGTGCTGTTGCCAACGGATTTCTGGGGGTTGATGGTATCCACGTGCATGTACTTTATCCCAAGGGAAAAGTAAGCCGTATTCAGGAAGCCCAGTTTACAACGCTGGGGCAAAATATTACTGCGCTGGAGATCGATGGTACTTTTGATGATTGCCAGCATCTGGTGAAAACAGCCTTTCTGGATAAGGAGTTGAACGAGAAAATGGTTCTTACGTCGGCCAATTCGATCAATGTGGCGCGTTTCCTTCCTCAGGCATTTTACTATTTTAATGCTTATGCCCGCTTGAAAGAGGCTGGTATTCTGGAAAACAAAAAATTAGTGGTGGCTGTTCCGAGCGGTAATTTTGGAAATCTTACCGCCGGTTTAATTGCCGCTGAAATGGGGCTTCCCATCGAGCAATTCATTGCAGCCAATAATGAAAACGATGTGGTTTTTGAATACCTCAAAACCGGAAAGTATAATCCGCGGCCATCGGTTGAGACCATTGCCAATGCTATGGATGTGGGTGCACCCAGTAATTTTGCCCGGATCCTTGATTTGTACCAACATTCGCATAAACTGATATGTGAAAAAATAAAAGGATTTCGCTATTCCGACGGTGAAATCAGAGAAGTGATTGACCGGGTTTATTTAGAAACCGGTTATTTGTGCGATCCACACGGTGCCTGCGGGTTTCAGGCATTGAAAGAATTTATCTTTGGCCAGCAGGTAGGAGTTTTTCTGGAAACGGCTCATCCTTCGAAGTTTACAGAAACGGTAGAGGCCGTAATCGGAAGCGGTAAAGTGGAATTGCCCGAGAAATTGGCTGCATTTATGAGAGGTGTTCGTGAGGTGAAAAGTTTGCCGGCTGAATACGAGCAGTTTAGAGGATATTTGTTGGGCAAGTGTTTCTGAAACGATAAGTGAACAAATTATTGGGAGCTCTGTTTAAAATTAGTGTTATTGCTAAACCTGCAGTACATTAATTGAATTAGAATACTACATTTGTAGTTGGAAGAATCAAAAGGACTATGTTTCTTTTTGTAAATGCTAACGAAATCAAATTATGAGGCAGCTTAAAATTACCAAGCAGGTCACTAATCGCGATACCCTCTCGCTCGATAAGTACTTGCATGAGATC
>JBKDZK010000401.1:0-5749 GCA_047971205.1 Draconibacterium sp. | reverse complement strand
AATGGACAAAGAGAAACCAAGACTTGCAAGATTGACGGCAATCCTAACGCAATTACAATCGAAAAGGATTGTAACCGCAAAAGAAATTGCTAAAAAACACAATGTAAGTATTAGGACGGTTTATCGAGACATCCGAACTCTTGAAAAATCAGGAATTCCGATTGTGACAGAAGAAGGCAAGGGCTATTCTGTAATAGACGGATACAAACTTCCGCCAGTAATGTTTACCCAAGAAGAAGCGAACGCCTTAATTACTGCGGAACAACTAATCAGAAAAAATAAAGATGAATCTTTAACTGAACACTACGAAAGTGCAATAATAAAAATCAAATCGGTCTTAAAGTCCGACCAAAAGGAAAAAGCGGAATTATTATCAAGCAGAATACAGGTACGCAATAACCGTGAGAACCAAAAAACAAGCAGCTTTCTGATACAACTGCAATCTACTATATCCAATTATCAAAGGATAAAAATTGATTATCTGTCGTTGGAAAAAAAGCAAAGCCAAAGAGAAATTGAACCATTTGCACTTTACACCACGCAAGGCAATTGGGTACTTATCGCCTTTTGCAAATTACGAAATGATTTTAGAGCGTTCCGTCTTGATTGTATCCAAAAAATAGAAATCTTGAGAAATCATTTTGAACCTCACAAAATGACTTTGCAACAATATCTAGAAAAATGTAGCAAAAAATATAAAAACACCCCTGACACACCTTTGGCATAAAGTCAATTTACCTTTGCCTTAAATCACAAGATGAAAAAAGATGCAAATAGTTAAAATTGAACCATTTAACATTGTCGGAATCGCCATTAGAACAACAAACGAAAACGGACAGGCAATTAAAGAGATTGCCGAACTTTGGGATAAGTTTATGTGCGAGGCTATTTTGACAAAAATCCCTAATAAAGTTGACAATGAAATTTATTCACTTTATACGGACTACGAAAGTGACCACACAAAACCTTATACGGCAATACTTGGTTATAAAGTTGAGAACCTGGATACTATTCCCAACGGAATGGTTGGTAAATCATTTTATGGAGGAAATTATGTCAAGACAAGCGCAAAAGGAGATTTAATGCGAGGATTGGTTATTAACGAATGGTCGAGAATATTTAAAATGGAATTAGACCGAACTTATGTAGCCGATTTTGAGATTTTCGGAGAGAAAGCACAAAATCCGTCAGATGCTGTAGTGGATTTTTATGTAGGTATAAAAAACGAATCGAATGGCTAAATTGAAATTGAAAACAAATCCCCAGGTAGAAGCAGTTTTTGCGAATTATCCCGACTTTGTCCGGGATAAAATGCAACATCTTCGGGAATTAGTAATAGAAACAGCAGAAGAAACCGAAGGGGTAACAGATTTGGAAGAAACGTTGAAATGGGGAGAACCAAGTTTTGTAACCAAAAACGGCAGCACCTTACGAATGGATTGGAAAGAAAAAGCACCTGAACAGTATGCAATGTATTTCCAATGTACGAGTAGATTGGTCGATACTTTCAGATTAGTTTTTGACCATAAATTTAAATACGAGGGGAAAAGAGCAATCGTTTTTCAATTGAACCAGAAAGTTCCTGAGTTGGAATTAAAAGAATGCATAAAAGCATCTTTAAGATACCATAATGTGAAAGACCAAATAACGCTGGGAATATGAAAACTAAAAGCCATTGAATACGCACCCTTACATAAAATTGCGAAAATCCGGTTTACTTCTTTATCCGCACGATCACCCGTATTTTAGTACCGGCTAACACCCTTAAAACCAAGGTATCCGACAATGAATTACCCAACAATGAGTTAAACAAAGACGTTTACGGCGCCCAATTAGCCTATTACCGGACCGGCACCGGCACACAAAATGGTTCAAGCTGTATATACCTGAGTGAAGACATTGCAATAGATTTTATGCAACCCAATGCCAGAGGATTCAGCATCCGGTGTATCAAAAACTAACAATTTTGCGGTAGTAATAGAAGTTTCCTTTCAAATACAAAAGAAGCAAAACAGGAACAGCGAGGGAGTCCAAAAGTCTGCTAGCAGAATTAAACTCTTCCCTATTAAAAGACTCCAGCTCTTCCTCGTTTAGCCATCGGGGGAAGGAAACCTTGCTGTCAGTTGCCGGAGAGGCAGAAAGAAGTCTATTCCTCCTCTTCCTCTTCGGTTTCCGGTTCATCTGTATCCGGCGCCTCGGCAGCTTCCCTAAAATCGTCGCCCGCGAAGGTATCACCCACTACCGGCTCTTCCACTGTTTATTCCTCCTCGGCATCGTCTTCAAACGGATTTACACCTTTGGTAAAGATCGGGTTGGCTGCGGGTTTTTTCTCCACGGGCACATAGCCTTGGGGCACCATCGATTCGGCTGGTTCGTAAGGGAACACATCCACAATGGTACTAACAGCCATCGCAGAAACCACGTAAGGGATTACGAGGTAATTCAGGCTTTCATCCAAACGGTCGAGCGACTCACGAATATCGTCGGCCATGATCAGGTAGTTGGTGCGTAACTTTTTCTCTTTCCCGGCTTCTTCGTCAACCGTCACCAGGTTAATGGTTGCTTTAAACCACCACTCGCCGGTTTCGAAAGGAAATACTTCTGCAATCCTGGATTTCCTGATATCAACAATCGTAAACTCGCCACCCCGCACCATTTCCTGCATTTTACGGATAATGCGTGTTTCAGCATCGGTATACGAAACGGCATCCAGCAGGAAGTTTTCGGTTACCATCTGTTCGGTTCCGCTTTCAGAAACCTTCATGTATTTTACTTTGCTTTCGAACCAGGTCTGCATCATGATCTTTCAGATTTTTTGAGTCAGCAAAAATAACAATCGGTCAGCTTTACCCACCAGAAACTTATTTTATTTATCAACAAATCGAGGGAATTAAATCGCTTTTAACCTGAAGTTGTGATGCGACCATAAAAAGAAAGTTTTGAGCGTTGAACCATCAGCTTCGGGCTATCGCTAAATTGCAAAACTGTCAAATGGTAGAATAAGCTTTGAGTCGTGAGCTACGAGCTAAATATAGCAAAACGGCACATCCTCTTCAGATTGCCTCTCCGTCCGTCAGTTGACGGACAAGCGGAGACCGAAGCCAACCTTTCTTGAATCATTCATATGTTGTCAAAACATGGAACTTTGAGCTAACTCTGAATACTGAACATTAAACTCTGAACTATCTCACCCCCTCCGTCATTCCGTCGTCAAAGCCTCCGGAATTCCTCGTCCCCCTCGGAAAGGGGGACAAAGAAGAAGCGCTACAAGCAAAATACAGCAACACGACATAACAGCAACACTAAACATCCCGCATTTTCGCCTCAGGAATACAATGCATTCAGCAAAAAACCGGCTGCCTTGCGACAACCGGTTCATACTTCTTTTAATCTAACTAAACTAACTCCCCTTGACCTTAATTGAATATGAAAAAATAGAATAATTGTTAGGTTATGTTTATTCTCTTTTGTGATAGTCTGTGGAAAGGCCCCACCCGCTGGCGGGGCCATAAACAGACAGCTACAGACTTAAAAGTTGAAGAAGATTAGTTGTAGGCACTCTCACCATGCTCGTATACATCGAGGCCCTCTTCTTCAATGCGCTTAGAAACGCGCAAGATATTTGCTTTCTTCAGGACGAAGAACAGAATCAATCCCATACCGAATGCCCACACAAAAAAGGTAAGCACTCCAATTGCCTGAACACCCAGCAATTTTGCTCCGTGCCCATAGAACAAACCTTCGGAAGTCGAAAACAATCCAACGGCCAGGGTACCAATAACTCCACAAACACCGTGTACAGAAACGGCACCTACAGGATCGTCGACCCTTATTATTTTATCGAAGAATTCTACGGCGAATGGTAAAATAAAACCTGCAATAATACCGATCATTACCGCTCCCTCCGGGTTAACGGCATCGCAACCGGCAGTAATTGCCACCAGGCCTGCCAAGGCGCCGTTCAGCGAAAGCGACAAGGTAGGACGCCTGTAACGGAACCAGGCCACAATCATGGCGGTAACCGCCCCGGCAGCAGCTGCCAGGTTGGTAGTAACGGCAATATGTCCAATCGCTACGGCATTCTCGGTACCGGCGGCAGCCAGCTGCGAGCCCGGGTTAAACCCAAACCAGCCAAACCAAAGAATAAATACCCCCAGCGCCCCCAAAGTAAGGTTGTGCCCCGGAATGGCATTTACTTTTCCATCTTTTCCGTACTTCCCAATACGCGGGCCGATCATGGCCGCTCCGGCCAATCCAATCCAGCCCCCTACGGAGTGCACAATCGAAGACCCGGCAAAATCGTGAAAACCAAGCTGGCTTAACCATCCGCCACCCCAGGTCCAGTGTCCCGAAACGGGGTAAATAAGTACCGAAACCACGATGGTAAAAATCAGGTACGATTTAAATTCGGTGCGTTCAGCCATGGCTCCTGACACAATGGTTGCGGCCGTGGCACAAAATACGGTCTGGAAAAACAGATCGGAATAATCGGCGTAATTGTCGCCAAAACCATCGCTCATAAAAAACAGGTCGGGCATGCCCACGATACCACCGATTGAATCACCATACATCAACGTAAAACCGATAATCCAGTACAACAGGGACCCAATTGAAAAGTCCATTAAGTTTTTCATCAGAATGTTTGCGGTGTTTTTCGAGCGGGTAAAACCAGCCTCCACCATTGCAAACCCGGGTTGCATAAACATCACCAGAAATCCGGCAATCAATAACCACATATTGTCGAGACCTATTTGCAGGCCTTGTAAAGTTTCTTCCATGATCGTCTAATTTTTTTCAGTTACTACTCCTCTTTTCCTTTGATGTAAAGCGACTCGTCGCCCTCTTCACCGGTTCTGATCCGGTACGATTCTTCGATGGGCAGAATAAAAATCTTCCCGTCGCCAATTTCACCGGTCCTGGCGGCACTCAGAATGGCGGAAATGGTTTTATCCACATTCTTGTCGCGCACGATAATCTCCAGCTTGGTGCGTTCTATTGTACTGGTGTCGTACACAACACCGCGGTACACCCGGCCTTCGCGGGCCTGGCCAATACCTCTTACATCCCAGAAAGAGAAGAACTCGATGCCTGCTTCATACAAGGCCTCTTTTACTTCTTCGAATTTTGTTTTGCGTATAATCGCTTCAATTTTTTTCATCGTTTTTTATTTTAGTTTGAACCGCAAGTCACGTAATTTCAGAGCCTTTGATTCTTACAGAGAGATACCTACAACAATGTGAAAGGACTCATACGAAGGATTTAAAATGACGGCTCCCGAAAGCGGAAGAGAGAAACTGTCGGTGATTTTAATTTCTTTCGAGGTTGAAACACTGATGTTACAGATATCAAAACTCGCATCATCTCTCATCGAGTATTGTCCGGTTCCGCCGCCCAGTGCGAGATCAACAGGGCCCGCAGTTACGCCTGCTTCGAGGTAAAGATCGCCCGAAGCATCTCCGTTTTTCCCGGCACCGTCGTAAAACATGTAGGCAGCAGTTAAGCTTACAGGCCCCAAGCCAAGGCCAACCATGGGTTCAAAATAATGATTGTCGCCATCTGTCCACGAAGTTGGTTCACTGGTTGTCCCCGGAAAATAGTAGTCGGTAATGGTTAAGCTCAGCGAAGCATTTTCTCCCAGATCAAATCCATAGCTTGCATACAAATCGGCTTCGGCAGCTTCATTATCCGAAACACAATAAGAACCCCAGGCTCCCAGGGCACAACCAGCTACACTGAATTCAACATAAGG
>JBKDZK010000400.1:0-3205 GCA_047971205.1 Draconibacterium sp. | reverse complement strand
GGTATCGAAGTAGGTTTTAGCACGCTTGTCACTCATTCAGACATTACTTATCAATTTGTGGAAGATGTGATAAGAGAACTGGCTGCCATCACGCCTGGCCCTTATTTCCATATTGGCGGCGACGAATCGCACGTTACCAAACACGACGACTATGTGTATTTTATCAACCGGGTTCAGCCCCTTGTAACAAAATACGGGAAGAAGATCGTTGGTTGGGATGAAATTGCAAACGCTGATCTGGAAGAAGACGTAACCGTTCAGTTTTGGTCGAATGTGAAAAACACTTCAATGGGGCTGGAAAAAGGTGCCAAGGTGCTCGTTTCGCCTGGAGCCCGCACTTACATGGATATGAAGTACGATTCAACCACCGCTCTTGGTCTGAAATGGGCGGGATTGATTGAAGTGGATCATGCCTACACCTGGTCGCCCGACACTGTGGTGCCCGGCTTACAAAAAGAGCAGATATTGGGAATTGAAGCACCGCTTTGGTCGGAAACCCTGGAAAAAATAGAAGACATTGAGTTTATGGTTTTCCCACGCTTGCCCGGATATGCCGAAATTGGCTGGACAGCTAACGAACTCCGTAACTGGGATGAATACAAGTTACGCCTGGCCAAACATGGAAAACGGTTTGAAGATTACAACATCAATTTCTACCGCTCGCCGTTAGTGCCCTGGGAAAACGAATAAAGAAACACCGAATGAACATTATTAAAATGAAACAAACCTTATTGCTTCTCTTCATCGCTCTGTTATGGAGCTGCTCCCAACCTTCCGGATTACGAATGCAGGTAAACAACACCATTCCGGTTGATCAGGACGACACAAACGACTCGATCATCATTAAAGCAGCCCATGTGGTTCCAACACCCAATCAGCTGGAGGCTCTGAAAGATGAGTTCATTGCGTTTATTCATTTTGGCCCCAACACTTTTACCCGCATGGAATGGGGAAGCGGCATGGAAGATCCGCAGATATTTGACCTGCAAAACCTGGATACCGACCAATGGTGCCAGGCCATGAAAGCAGCCGGAATGACCAAAGTTATTTTTACCGCCAAACACCACGACGGCTTTTGTCTGTGGCAAACCCGCTACACAAAACACGGCGTTATGTCATCACCGTTTAAAGACGGGAAGGGAGATGTATTGAAAGAGCTTTCTGAATCGTGCCATAAATACGAATTGAAACTGGCGGTTTACCTGTCTCCGGCCGATCTTTACCAAATTGAAAACCCGAAGGGACTGTACGGAAACCTGAGTGAAAAAACCGAGCGTACAATTCCCCGCCCTGTGGAAGGACGGCCTTTTGAAAATAAGACCACCTTTCAGTTTGTGGTGGACGATTACAACGAATATTTCCTTAACCAGCTGTTTGAATTGTTAACAGAGTACGGCCCCATTTATGAAGTGTGGTTCGACGGTGCTCATCCGAAGCGGAAAGGCGGACAAACCTACGATTACATGGCCTGGAAAAAGTTGATCAGAACACTGGCGCCCGAAGCCGTGATATTTGGCAAGGAAGACATCCGTTGGTGCGGCAATGAAGCCGGCGGAACTCGCTCTACCGAATGGAACGTTATTCCTTACCAGGAAGACCCTAATCAAATGAACAGTTTTGGCGATCTTACTGCAAAATCGCTTGGCAGCCGTGAAGACCTGCTGAAAGGAAAGTATTTACACTATCAACCCGCCGAAACCAACACCTCGATTCGTGAAGGATGGTTTTACCGCGACGAAACCACGCAAAAGGTCCGCAGTGCCGACGATGTATTCGATATGTACGAAAGATCGGTGGGAGGAAACTCCATCTTTTTGCTGAACATTCCGCCCAACCGCGAAGGTAAATTTTCGCAGGAAGATGTTGGAGTGCTGGAAGAAGTAGGAAAACGGATCAGCACAACTTATGGCAACAACTTACTAAACGGCGCCCGTATTTCAAAGAAATTACTTGACGGAGACATTCTCACCAGTGAATTGCTTAGGGCAGATCAGGCTTTTGTTGAAATCAACACTGCGGAGCCAATCACCATCAACCGGTTTTCGGTGAGCGAGGCCATTTCCACCCTCAGCGAACGGATTGAAAAGTGCGCGCTGGATGTTTGGGAGAAGGATGGCTGGCAGGAAGTGGCAACAGCTACCAATGTAGGCTACAAACGTATTCTGCGTTTCCCGGCGGTAACCGGCAGCAAGTTCCGGTTCAGAGTGTTGGAATCGAGGCTCGAACCTGCCATCGCCGAAGTAGCAGCTTTCTACTACGAAAACCGTCCTCCCCAATTGGAATTCCACCGGAACACGGAAGGCTTGCTCAGCATTCAGCCCAAAGTGCATGATTTTGGCTGGAAACCGCACGGAGAAGATGCCAACGCCAATATAAACAGCGATCTGCAAATCCGCTATACACTCGACGGAACAGAACCCACAACCGGCTCCAGCTTGTACGAAGGTCCTTTCTATTTTGAGGGAGGCGAAGTAAAAGCACGTGCCTTTGCCAACGAAAATGCGGGAAGTATCGGTTCTGCAAACATCGGCATTGTAAAAAAAGACTGGAAGCTGCTGGCATCCGGTCAACAGGCAGAAGGTTACAATGGAGAGCTGGCATTCGACGAGAATAGCAAAACCTACTGGAAATCGGACGGCAAAGGAACTCACTTTTTGTCCATCGATCTGGCAAAGGAAGAAAAACTGGTCGGTTTTATTTATACACCGCCCACCAACTTTGCTGATGGAATGATCGAAGAAGGTCTCATCCAGTCGAGCACTGATGGCAAAAAATGGGAAACCATCGACACCTTTAATTTCGGGAACCTGATCAACGATCCTTCTCCCCGCCTGATGCATTTCAAGGCTCCTGTAACGACCCGCTTTATCCGGTTCGAATCACGCGTTATTGCCGGAGGAAAAGCTTCAGCAGCTATTGCCGAGATTGACTTCCTGAAAACTCAGTAATATCGCTTTACCGCGCAGGCTAATCACACGGTGAAGGAAAAATACTACCACACCCTTGCTTACCTAACAACAGGAAGCAATGGTGTGGTAGCTTAGTATCGATAATTCGTAATGTTTTGCCAAAAATCGCCCCACCTTAATAAAGAAAATTCTTGAAGTTGACTATCCCCGTGGCAGAGCCAAGGAGTATTACGCCAACTTCATTTCAGCTAAATCGCTGAAAACCGAATTTTCTTTATTTCACCCCTCTGTCAGCC
>JBKDZK010000399.1:0-10013 GCA_047971205.1 Draconibacterium sp. | reverse complement strand
AATATTGTTCTTTTCATTTCTTGTCCTCTTGCTGGTTTTTATCCGGATGAAAAAACCGAAACCCTACAACGGGCTTATAAAACTACTGGTGGTTGTTCAGGTCGTTTTTTTGGCAGCCCTGATTTACCTGAGCGTTATGGACCAGAATTTCACCTTCACTTCACTGCTTTTTGCAGCCTTGCTTTTTATCGATTTCAAACTGCTGTTTAACGGAAATAAAAACTAAACGATGGCTAAATACTGTACAAACTGCGGAACTCAACTCGCCGACAATGCGCTTTTCTGCCTCAACTGCGGAATAAAACAAGCCAGTAAAACGGAAGAGAAAACAGAAGAAAAACAAAAGAAAGAGCCGGAAGACACTCCCTTCAAACAGCATTTGGAAGACATTGATTTTGGTAAAATTAACCAGCGGCTCAAAGTAAAAAACAGCCAGCGGAAGTCCGTAACAATTTCACTGCTGATCGCACTGATTTCAGTAGTTTTGGTAATTATGTCCCTCTCCGAAAGCAGTCCCTTGTCCGGGATGTATGCAATCACCCTGGTTGGGATCTTTGTTGCAATTGCTGCACTAATAACGGCCTTGGTTTTCCGAAGCCGGGCAAAAAAATTGGATACGCTTATTTCGGGAGAAAGTACAATCGCCTCGTGGGCACTCAGCGAGGAGCAAAAGGCCGCGTATGTCAACACCCTGTTCTGCACCGAGCAGGCTAAAAACAAGGCCATCCTGATCATTACCACTGTTTTGATTGCATTGATTTTTGGAGCATTCATTGTTTTTATCGAAGAAGGAAAAGCCGCCATGTTTGTGGTAATGCTAATTCTAATCTTCATCATTTCCGCATTTGCCCTGGGCATGCCTCGCTACTACCGCGCCAAAAACCTGCGGGGTGACGGAGTGGTTTTGCTCGGGAAAAAATTCGTCTACATCAACGGATTTTTCCACAACTGGGATTTTCCCTTATCGGGCATTCAAAAAGTAAAGATGATTGATCAACCTTTCCACGGTCTTTTTATTCAATATTACTATTACGACCGAACCTTAAAAAATACAGAAGAACTCAACATACCGGCTCCGGCGGAATTGGATTTAAAAAACATTGTAGCGCTTTTAAAACGCAAATAAAATGGCGTATTCGTCAAAAATACACGACCAGGCTTTTGACAGATACCGGCAAAATACCAACAACTGGCGATTTGCCTTTTCATTAATATTAGCTGTCATTGCCGTATCAGGTTTTCTTTATATGGATAGACGGAAACTGAAAACACGATTCTCATTATTGATTCATGTTGCTCAGAATTCAGAATAGGAAAGTCTATATTTGTCAGTAACTAAAACAAAAACTCAAAAGCTATGTACCAACGTAAGAAATTATTTCTAGCCTCACAACTGCTCTTATTAATAATCTTTACAGCCTGTTCTGGCTATTCCGACTATTCGGGAGTACCTTTTGAGGAGCCATCGCCCAAACCATGGGAAGACCCAACCATCAACGACGTCAACAGACTGGAGCCCCGGGCTTCGTTTATACCGTTTACTGCAACCGAGCAGGCACGCACGGAAGACAAGTGGCAGTCGCCGCTGATACAGTCGCTGAACGGGATGTGGCAGTTTCACCTGGCAAATAACCCCGCAGAACGTCCTTTCTGGTTTTTCAAAAACGATTTCGACACCCGTTCCTGGGACCAGATAGAAGTGCCGTCGAACTGGCAGATGAAGGGTTACGATTACCCTATTTATACCAACGTGAAGTATCCGCACAATACAACCCCGCCGCTTATTACCGACGACTATAACCCGGTGGGCTCGTACAAACGGACCTTTGAAATTCCGGCCAACTGGAAAAACAAACAGGTGATTGCGCATTTCGGTGCTGCCGGTGCCAGTCTCAGTCTTTGGGTGAACGAACAATACGTTGGCTACAGCGAAGACAGCAAAACACCCATGGAATTCGACATTACTCCATTCCTCAAATCGGGGAAAAACACCATGGCAGTGGAAATATTCCGCTGGTGCGACGGCTCCTACCTCGAAGACCAGGATTTTTGGCGTTTAAGCGGCATTACCCGCGATGTATACCTGGTAGCACGGGGCAATCAGGCGCTAAAGAATTTCCGGGTAGGCTCTAACCTCGACGACGCTTTTAAAAACGGCTTATTCAGCCTGAACATTGACATGAAAAACGATGCAGAGCTGACAGTTGAAGCTACCCTTTCTGACAAGGGAACGCTTATCAAAGAATTCTCGGAAACAACGAGCGGAACCAATGTTGCATTTGACGCTGAAATTGAGAACGTAAAACAATGGTCGGCAGAAATTCCCAATCTTTATGAATTGATGATCACCCTGCGAAATAAAAAAGGACTTGTGGAGGTTATTCGCCAGGAAGTGGGTTTCAGAAGGGTGGAAATAAAAGACGGACACCTGCTGGTTAACGGCCAGTACGTGTATATGAAAGGCGTGAACCTGCACGAGCACAACGACAAAACAGGCCACGTTCAGGACAAAGCCACGATGTTGCTGGATATTAAAATCATGAAAGAAAACAACATCAATGCGGTTCGCACTTCGCACTACCCGCAACCGGAACTGTGGTACGACCTGTGCAACAAATTTGGCTTGTACATCATCGACGAAGCCAACATCGAATCGCACGGAATGGGCTACGGACCTGAATCGCTGGCGAAAGACACCGTTTGGAAAGCAGCGCACATGTTCCGCACAAAAAATATGTTCGAACGCGACAAAAACCAGCCCTGCATTGTAACCTGGTCGTTGGGTAACGAGGCCGGCAACGGAATTAATTTCGAAACTACTTACGATTACCTGAAATCGGTTGACAGCACACGAACAGTTCAGTACGAACGGGCAGAACTGGAAAGAAATACCGATATTGTTTGCCCGATGTACATGCGAATCGATGGTATGATCAAATATGCCGAAAGCAATCCGGAAAGACCGTTGATCCAATGCGAATACGCACATGCCATGGGCAACAGCGTAGGCAACTTACAGGATTACTGGGATGTGATTGAAAAATATCCCGCTCTTCAGGGAGGCTTTATCTGGGACTGGGTTGATCAGGGCTTGTTAACCACCAACGAAAAAGGCGAAGAATACTGGGCTTACGGTGGCGATTTTGGCCCCGAAAACGTTCCTTCTGACGGCAACTTCTGCAACAACGGACTCGTAAATCCCGACCGCACTGTGAAACCGCATCTGCCGGAAGTAAAAAAAGTATATCAGTACATAGCCTTTAAAGCAGAAGATCTGACCTCCGGAAAAATTTCCATTCAAAACAAATATGCTTTCCTGAACTTATCAGCATTTGACTTTGTATGGGAAGTTACCGGCGATGGCAAGATGTTGGACAACGGCAGCTTGGATGAAATTGACCTCGAACCGGGCGCATCGCAGACATCTACCATCGATTACAGCCTTACTCCGGAACCCGGAGTTGAATATTTCCTTACCCTGAAAGCCAAACTGAAAAAAGACTGGAGCCTGGTAAAAGCCGGTATCGAACTGGCTGCCGAACAATTTGAATTACCCGTTTTCGAACCGGTTGCAAAAATGAATGTGAAAGATATTCCTGCATTGGAATTAAAAGACACAGATGCAGAGGTCTACATTAATGGTGACGGCTTCTCTCTTTCTTTCGACAAAAAAACCGGAATTGTTTCCAGCTACAAAAAAGGAGAAACTGAATTACTGACAAGCGGGTCTGTTCCTAATTTCTGGAGAGCACCGATTGATAACGACTTTGGCAACAACCTGCACAAACGCTCGCGGGTGTGGAGAAAAGCAGGTGAAAACCGCAAAGTTGTGAAGACCAGTGTAAAAAAGAACGGCAGCTCAGAAGTTCAGGTGGAATTCGTATTCGATCTCGTAAATGATGAAGGAGCCAAAATTGCTTCCTACAATTCAACTTACACCGTTTACGGAACGGGAGATGTAGTTGTAAACAATCATTTTAAAATGACTGGCAAAGATCTTCCTGAAATCGTAAAAATGGGAATGAACCTGGTAATGCCACGCAAGTTCGACCAAATGAGCTGGCTGGGCCGCGGACCGCAGGAATCATATTGCGACCGCAAAACAGGCGCCTTTGTGGGCTTGTACAGCGGAAGCGTGGCCGATCAGTACTGGGCTTATCTCCGCCCGCAGGAAAACGGCAACAAAACCGATGTTCGCTGGATGACCATCACCGACAACGAAGGAAACGGCTTACTGTTTACCGGAATGCCATTACTGGAAGTAAGCGCCCACCACAACATCTTCGAAGATTTTGAATCGATGGAGCGTACCGACGGGCGCCAGGTAGAAGGCATTACCGTTGAGAATCGCCATACCACTGACGTTCAACCCCGCGACCTGACTTCGGTGAACATTGATTATCGACAAATGGGAGTTGGCGGCGACAACAGCTGGGGAGCATGGACTCACGACCAGTACCGCCTCACCGCAAAAGAATACAGCTACTCTTTCCGGATGACTCCGCTTTCAAAAGGGGACGATCCGCTGAAAGCTGCCAAAATGCAGTTCTAAACTGCTTCAACCATACAAAAAGTCATACTTTCATCTTGCGTGAGAGTATGACTTTTTTTGTTACCAAACCTTCGTATTTTTAAATAACTTTGGCGCAAATTCAAACAAATGGAATTCAAAAATTTTAGCTACTTACTGCTCCTTTTGGGCTACCTGGTTATTCCGGCAATACTGGGTTACCAGCGTAAAGTGCGCTTTGTTTTTCGTTTGCGCTACCTCATTCCGGCCACCATTTTTGCCGGAGCCATTTTTGTGATGTGGGACCGCCGCTTTATCGAAATGAACATCTGGAATTTCAACCCGGCCTATACAAGCGGCATTCAATGGCTGAAAGTTCCGATGGAAGAATGGCTTTCGTTCATTGTCATTCCCTGGTCGGCGGTGTATATTTATGAATGGCTGAAAATCCGTTTTGAAAACTTCGAGAAACCCCGTCTTTTTGTAATTATCAGTTTGATTGGTTTTGCGGCATTGGCCTTTCTTGCCTATACTTTCCGCCAAAACATGTTTAGTTTCTTCACCTTTTTTCTCTCGGCCATTTATTTGGGATACACGGTATTCAGAAATCGTTTCAGAAAAAACCTGACCAAATTCTACCTGGCATATTTTGTCTCGCTCCTTCCGTTTACCATTCTTTCGGGGATAGCCAGCCGTTTGGAAATCGTGAATTACAATCCACAACACACCATGAACATCAACCTGGCAGATTTCCCGGTCGAAAAATTTACCTACCTTTTTTTACTGCTTTTAATCAACATTACGATATACGAATACTTAAGTGAGCGTCGGTATTTCTTAGACTTCAAGCTATGACATTCCTCTATAATCTTGGTATATATTTTTATGCCCTTGCCACACGCGTGGCGACTCTATTCAATCCCAAAGCCAAACTGTTTGTTTCGGGAAGAAAAAACTGGAAACAACAATTAAAATCCGGAGTGGACAGTCAGGCTGACTATCTCTGGTTTCACTGTGCGTCGCTGGGTGAATTCGAACAAGGCAGACCGGTTATCGAGGAAGTGAAAAAAGAGTTTCCCCAGTACAAAATTGCGCTCACGTTCTTTTCCCCGTCGGGTTACGAGATCCGCAAAAACTATGATGGCGCCGACCTGGTAGCTTATCTTCCGCTCGACACAAAGAGCAACGTCAGGTATTTTCTGGATGTGCTTCAACCCCGGAAAGCTTTCTTTGTAAAATACGAATACTGGTACAACTACATTCATCAGCTAAAACAAAGAAACATCCCGCTCTACATTGTTTCGGCCATCTTCCGCGAAAACCAGTCTTTTTTCAAGAACAGCCTGTGGGGAAAATGGTACCGAAAAATGCTGTTCAGTTTTGAACACATATTTATTCAGAATGAAAAGTCGGCAGAACTGCTGGAGGAAATAGGCATTGCCAATTACTCCATTGCCGGCGATACCCGTTTCGACAGGGTAGCTGCCATTGCCAGGAGTGCAAAAAAGTTCGAAAATGTTGAAAAGTTCAAAGGCAATTCTCCGCTAATAATTGCAGGAAGCACCTGGAAACCCGATGAGGAGCTGCTTGCAGCGTTTATCAACAACAGCCGGGGCGTAAAATTTATCCTGGCTCCACACGAGGTAGCACCCGCCAATATTAACAGAATTCACCAATTGTTGAAAAAGAAGGCGATTTCATTCAGCAAAGTGCAAAATACCGCTATCGAAGAATTTGATGTGTTGATAATTGATTCGATCGGTATTCTTTCGTCGCTCTACCAGTGCGGAAACATAGCCTATATAGGCGGTGGCTTTGGCGTAGGCATTCACAACATACTGGAAGCTGCCACTTTTAAACTGCCCATTATTTTCGGCCCCAATTACCTCAAGTTTAAAGAAGCCGTGGATTTGGTAGAAGAAAAAGGTGCTTTTCCCATTGAAGATTCAAGCACACTCAACAAAGCACTAAACCTGCTGCTTGAGGACAAAAACGAGCTAAAAAAAGCCTCCGGTATCTGCCAGAATTATGTAGAAAAAAACGTGGGATCGACAAAAGTTATCATAAAAAAAGTTTTTAACACATAACTTTATCTAGCATACTTTTTGTTAGAAAAAAATTCCTCAAAAAATTGAATTATTTCCCCAAAGATTCTATAAGAAAATACCTCTTCCCTGTATGTTAAAATTACATTTTCGGTAAACTTTTTTCATCTATCAAACACTCACTGCATTGATTACCAGAGTAATAACTTTTGGAAGTTGATAACTTTTAATGAATTTGTTCAGGAAAAAATTCCAAAATCCTGTTTTCATTTCTATCTTGCATTACACATTCTACAAGCCGGAAAGCTGGAGCAATCAAGGAATAAATCTTATTATTATTTAACTCACATATAGGAATAAAAATGGCATTAAACGAAGTATCTGTAAAAGCCCCGGCGGGCAAGAAAATTTACGCTCAGGACGAAGCGGTAAAGGCCTCGCTGGAGTACTTCAAAGGAGATGATTTGGCAGCAAGAGTATGGGTAAACAAGTATGCTTTGAAAGATTCTTTCGGGAATATTTTCGAACTGACACCCGACGACATGCACAGAAGGTTGGCCAAAGAGATCGCCAGGATCGAAGAACGCTATCCAAAACCCCTGACGGAAGACGAAATTTACAGCGTATTAAAAGACTTCAGGTACATTGTTCCGCAAGGCGGTCCAATGACAGGAATCGGAAACGATTACCAAATTGCATCGCTGTCGAACTGCTTTGTTGTTGGAAACGACGGCAACTCTGACTCGTATGGCGGGATCATGAAAATTGACCAGGAGCAGGTGCAGCTCATGAAACGCCGTGGTGGTGTTGGTCACGACCTTTCGCACATCCGCCCCAAAGGTTCACCGGTAAAGAATTCGGCGCTTACTTCTACCGGCATTGTACCTTTTATGGAACGTTATTCGAACTCGACACGCGAAGTAGCCCAGGATGGACGCCGGGGTGCGCTTATGCTGTCGGTTTCAATTAAACATCCGGATTCGGAAAGCTTTATCGACGCCAAAATGGAGCAGGGAAAAGTAACCGGAGCCAACGTTTCTGTTAAAATTCAGGACGATTTCATGCAGGCTGTTGAAGCCGGAACACCGTACACACAACAATACCCTGTTACCGGGAAAGCCATATACAGCAAAGAAACAGATGCTACACGTGTTTGGCAAAAGATTGTCAAAAATGCCTGGCAGTCTGCCGAGCCCGGCATTTTGTTTTGGGATACTATTATAAAAGAGTCGGTGCCGGATTGTTATGCCGATCTTGGTTACCGCACCGTATCCACCAACCCTTGCGGAGAAATTCCGTTGTGCCCTTACGACAGCTGTCGTCTGCTGGCCATCAACCTCTATTCCTATGTTGAGAATCCATTTACTCCACAGGCAAAATTCAACTTCGAATTGTTCAAAGAACACGTTCACTATGCACAGCGCATTATGGACGACATTATCGACCTGGAACTGGAAAAAATTGATGCTATTATCGGGAAAGTAGATGCCGACCCGGAAGCAGAAGAAATTAAATACACCGAAAGAAAACTGTGGGAAAACATCCAACGCAAAGCCAAAGAAGGGCGCAGAACCGGTATTGGAATCACTGCTGAAGGCGATATGCTGGCAGCTCTTGGTTTGCGCTACGGAAGCGAAAATGCCACCGATTTCTCGGTTGAAATTCACAAAACCATTGCAGTGGAAGCATACCGCTCTTCTGTTTACCTCGCAAAAGAGCGCGGCCCGTTCACGATTTACGATGCAGAACGCGAAAAGAACAATCCGCTTATCAACCGGATCAAAGAAGAAGACGCTGCTTTGTATGAAAAAATGACCAAGTACGGTCGCCGTAACATTGCGTTGCTGACCATTGCCCCAACCGGGACAACCAGTTTGATGACACAAACCACGTCGGGAATTGAGCCGGTGTTCCTGCCCGTATACAAACGCCGCCGGAAAGTAAACCCGAATGACAAAGATGTTCGTGTTGATTTTGTTGACGAAGTAGGCGACCACTGGGAAGAATACACCGTATTTCATCACCACTTCAAAACATGGATGAAAACCAACGGTTACGACACCAGCCGCGAGTACAGCCAGGAAGAACTGGATGTACTGGTAGAGAAATCGTCCTACTACAAAGCCACTTCCAACGATGTTGACTGGCTGAACAAAGTGCGTATGCAGGGCCGTATCCAGAAATGGGTTGACCACTCTATTTCAGTAACGATCAACCTCCCGAACGATGTTAAAGAAGAGTTGGTGGGAGACCTGTATTTCGAAGCATGGAAAAGCGGATGTAAAGGTGTTACTGTTTACCGCGACGGATCGCGTTCAGGCGTACTTATCTCGAACGACAAGCCGGAGAAAAAAGACGGCAGTTTCCCAACTCACCGCCCGGAAAAACTGGAAGCCGATGTGGTTCGTTTCCAGAACAACAAAGAAAAGTGGATTGCCTTTATCGGATTGGCGGATGGCAAACCTTACGAGATTTTCACCGGTTTGCACGACGATGAAGACGGAATCTTACTGCCACGCTCTGTGGGAAAAGGATACATTTTCAAAAGCTGGATCGACGAAGAAAACTCGCGTTACGATTTCCAGTACGTTAACAAACGCGGCTATAAAACCACCATCGAAGGGCTGTCGCACAAGTTTAATCCGGTTTACTGGAACTATGCGAAACTGATTTCGGGAACGCTGCGTCACGGCATGCCTATTCACAAAGTAGTGGAACTGGTAACCAGCCTGCAGCTTGACAACGAAACCATTAACTCGTGGAAAGCCGGTGTGGCCCGTGCGCTTAAAAAGTACATCCCGGACGGAACATTGGCCGACGGCGCCAAATGCGGCGAATGCGGATCGGAAGAAGTAATCTACCAGGAAGGCTGTCTTACCTGTATTTCGTGCGGCTCGTCTAAATGCGGATAAATCAATCAATTCAACATACTCAGACTTTGTAATCGGATAACTTTGATTGACAATTATAAAGTTCTAAAAAAATGCCCGGCTATTTTAGCCGGGCATTTTCTGTATAAAAGCTCATAAGTGTCCGGTATTTTTTAGAAAGTCAAAATTAGATTTAATTTCGCAATTACCACGTAATCAATTGATTAATTTTTAGATCTGCTCAAAAAGGGGCAAAGTTATTTTATCCGCCCTTTAATTTTATCTTCAATTGCTTGTGGTCTCCCGGTGTTTTGTAATCATCCACTTTCGTTACTACTGTACGGATATCGTTTACAATATACGCCAACAGTTCGTATTTCATGAGGCAAACCCTTATCAAGGTTACAATTACCTTGTGTTTTTTTGTTTTTGTTTTAAGGTCGGTCTCTTCAAAATAAATAGCTACCCGCCTTAGTTCTGTGTCGGCCATCCCTGCTTTAATGGCAGCGACACTGCTTAACTTTATGGTTTCATCTTTGAGTACCTCAAAATCGCGGTCATCCGGCAGGTCAAGTTCTTCTACCTCTT
>JBKDZK010000398.1:0-2124 GCA_047971205.1 Draconibacterium sp. | reverse complement strand
ATGAAACAGATAAACTATACAATACATTAACAGGATTTCCTCTTTGCACTCCTGGTTTCCATTTGGGCATTTTACTTACCAGGTAAACCGCCGCTTTGTCGAGCAAGTTATTCGAACTTCGAAGAATACGGATATTTTTCACAGCTCCCGTATTGCTAACAAGGAATTGCATGTCAACCTTCCCTTGAACACAATCTTTTAAAACAGAAAAAGGAATTATCGCATTCTGATCAATATAACTTCTCAAAGCCAGACTTCCTTCAGGAAATTCAGGCATTTCTTCGACGATTAAAAACACTTCCTTTTCTTGCTCCAGTGCTGGAGCCACGTCTATAATAACAAGGTGCTCAAACTCCTGGTTATTTGCCAGTTGCCAATCAATCCGGGTTCCTGTTTGCTTGCCATAAAACAATGTCATGTCTTCCTTCTTTTCTGAATATGGAAAACCTACCTGAACATCACGCCCTGATTTTATAACACATTTTTCTTTCCCTGCCCTTGCTTCCACATGCAACATTCCGCCGGTTTCCAGTAGTTTATCCCCCGAAGTTGTAGATAACCCGGCCAAAACAATATCGGCTTGATCGTAATATTCCTGAACTGTTATCCGCACATTTCCTGCTATTTCTTCGCCTGTATTTTCTGAAACAAATGAATTGGCTTTAATTTCAATCGAAGTACCTTCTTCACAAATCAGTGTAGTGTCTCTGTCGGCCGGAATTGTAAATACCTGCAATTTTTTTTGATGGTATTTGAGAATGTCGTCTACCGAAACGGAATCTTCTGTAGCAACAGTTGAAACGGGCTTTACCTCCGGCTTTTTTGTGATGGTTTTGTTATCTACTTCCACGGATATATTTTCAGCTGCATGAGATACTTTAAGCGTATCAATTGTATCTGTAATTACCGGAACAACAACATTTTCCCGTAGACTATATTCCGTAATCGTTTGGGCGTTTTTATCATCAGAATTCACCCACAACAAAGTTGCAGTGAGAATAACAAGAACAATGGAAACGCCTATTAACAAAGTATTCAAATGGGTCAAAAAGAAGTCTTTCACCCAATTATTAGGTCTTACAACCGGATGATTTACGAGTAATGTGCGAACCTGTTCTTCTGATAAGAGTGGACTCTGCGCAGTAACAGCACTGAACAGTTGCTCCAGGTCGTTATTGGTTCTATTGTTTTCTTTCATTTTGTTGGCTGATTAATTTTGTTGACAGATTTGTTTCTCATTCTTTCCGATTCTTTGTCAGAAAGTAACTCCCTCAGTTTTTCCCTTCCACGTACCAGGCGGTTTTTTACGGCAGCTTCGCTAATTGCAAGATTTTGCGCAATTTCTTTAATCGGGAAACCCATAATATGAAACAAAAGCACCGTCTCGCGCTGCTCTTCATTAAGCCGGGCAATACATTTATGCAGCAGTTCAACGTCGTACCGCATTTCAGTAGAATCGGGTTGAATTTCAGCACCAACATATCCGGCATTGGTTGATTTCTCAAAGAATCTTTTCCGGCGTTGTTGCTTTAAATGACAATTTCGGGCAATGCCAATTAAAAAGAATTGAAACGCCTCGCGGTCCCTAAGTGTGTGAAAATTTTCAAAAGCCCTGGCAAGTGTGTCTTGTATAAGATCGAAAGCTTTTTCTTCTGTTCCGGCTACTACCCTGCAATAAGCCGAGAGCTTGTGTTGTAACGGTTTGTACAACTGCATAAACTCTGATATTTTCTGATGATTGCTGTTCACAATGGTCGTTTATTTTCAAAAAGAGTACCACAAGTCGGAAAAAAGTATCGCTAAAATGCAGATTTATATAAACTTTATCGTCTGACAATTTATGTATGGCTGATAATTGCTCCAAATACAGGGAATGAATTTGCTCTGGGAGAAAGATAAGTCAATTCGTTTGACGAGTTCTTTTTGCATTCATCTGACGATCAGAAAAAAACAAAGCAATCGTTCTTACAAAAAAGAGCGGTTGCTTTATTTTTGGTTGAATAGAACAATACTTCGTTAAAAAATTAAGCGGCAATAGTGCCATAATGTATAAGTTCATTGATGTGTTTTCGATTTTTAGCAGAGTATGCATTAATACCGAACAGGTCAATAAATCTTTTTAAC
>JBKDZK010000397.1:0-3216 GCA_047971205.1 Draconibacterium sp. | reverse complement strand
ACAGCGAGAAAACCGCTGAATTGATTGACGAAGAAGTAAAAATTCTAATTGACAGCCAATACGAAAGAGCCAAGCAGGTTCTGCGCGGTCATGCAGAAGGACACGCCAAGCTGGCCAATTTATTGCTTGAGCGCGAGGTGATCTTTAGCGAAGACCTGGAAGAGATTTTTGGAAAACGTCTGTGGGAAAAAAAGCATTTGATTGGTGAAAATGGCGATAACAAAGCGCCTGAAATTTCCATCGACGAGCCAAAGAGCGCCCAAGACACTGAAACAGAAGTTTTACCGGAATAAAGATGACTTCGGCCCGGGAGGAAATATTAAACAGGCTTCAGCAAGCCACTCATCCGGAGCCGGAGGAAATACCCGATTTTAACACTCCCGTTTATTTTCCCATCGATCAGCCTTTGGAACTGGCTTTCAAAGAGAATCTGGAGAAAATAAGCGGGAATGTTGTTTTATGTGAGTCTGAAACCGATTTGTACGAGCGCCTCAAAACATTTCTTGAAGCCTTCTCTCCGGAAAAGATTTACTGCAACGAAACCCTGCTTCAGCAAGGGTTAAAAGAAAACGGGATCGGCTTTTCCAGCGGTTCTGAACTTCCCTCAGATCTGGAGGCGGGCATTACCAGTTGCGAGCTCCTGATCGCACACACGGGGTCAGTAATGGTCAGTTCGGCCATTGAAGGCGGTCGTCGGATGTTTGTTTATCCTCCGGGTCATATTGTGATCGCCCGAAAAGATCAGCTGGTTGCTTACCTTGATGAAGCTTACACTGCCATTCAAAACAAATACAAGGACATTCTTCCCTCCCACATTGCTTTAATTACCGGGCCAAGCCGGACTGCCGATATCGAAAAAACACTGGTAATGGGAGCGCACGGGCCGCGCGCTATACATGTATTTATCGTTTAATTGATACAATTATCCAGCATAGCCATATTTTCTTAACTTTACGCCATGGAAAAAGGATGGACTGAAGTTTATATGACGGCTACTGAATACGAAGCTGAAACGGCGAAAGACATTCTGGCAAATGCCGGCATTAAATCAGTTATTTTAAACCAACACGATACAGCTTACCAGTCCTTCGGGGAATTCATCTTATATGTGTCGGAAGCCGATTATCAAAAAGCTGTTGTGTTACTCAAAAATCTAAAGGAAGGTGAGTAACTTAACAAAACGATCGATCTGGGGCCTGATCTATGTAGTTGTGATGATGGGCGGCCTTTTGTTTCACCCTATCGCGTTTGCCGTGGTATTCGGAACACTTTTATTTTTTACCCAATACGAATTTTATGCGCTGGCAGAAGCCGCGGGACACAAAATTTCCCGCCTGCCCGGCACATTAATGGGCGTATTCTATTTTCTGATCTGCGCCGGTATTGCCAATGGCTTACTTCCCAAATCCCTGCTGCTCATTTGCATCCCCATCATTCTTTTAATGTTTATCATCGAATTATTTCGCAGAAACCATAATACGCTGGAAAGAAGCGGACTTACCGTACTTGGCTTTATTTACATCGCCATCCCGTTTGCACTGATGAACTTTATTGTGAACAGTTCGCTAAACGGGCAAACCAATGTTTACTATCCCTGGATCATGGCCGGAGTTTTCCTCATCTTGTGGACAAACGATTCGTTTGCCTACCTGATCGGAACCCGGTTTGGAAAACACAAAATGTGTATACGCATTTCACCGGCCAAATCGTGGGAAGGATTGATCGGAGGTGCTGTGTTTGCCATTGTCATGGGAATCGTGAATGCGGTTCTTTTCCAGGCAGTGGATATGCTTAGCTGGATCGTTATTGCAGTTTTGACCGTTGGATTCGGCACGCTGGGTGATCTTTTTGAGTCCAAAATAAAGCGGGAGATTGGCACCAAAGATTCGGGGAATATCCTGCCGGGACACGGCGGTTTTCTCGACCGCCTCGACAGTCTGCTGTTTGCCATTCCCGTCGTATTTATCTGGTTAATGCTTTCTGGAAAATTTTAAGACATGCGATCAATTATTCGTCAAATACCCAATTTCATCACCCTGATGAACCTTTCGTCGGGAGTACTTGCCACCATTTTTGCCATCGACGGACACCTGATCTGGGCTGGAATTTTTATCTGCCTGGCATCGGTTTTCGATTTTATGGATGGTTTTGCCGCGCGGCTTTTAAAGGCTTATTCTGAAACAGGAAAAGAGCTTGACTCTTTATCCGATGTCGTTTCCTTTGGCGTGGCGCCCGGAGCTATTTTATTCACCTTGCTTGAATTCTCGCTTTTCGGGAAAAACCAACCCATTTACGAGATAAGTGCCAACTGGTACCAATGGATTATTCTTTTTTCGGCACTGCTGCTTCCGATCTTTGGAGCCATTCGTTTGGCCCGCTTTAACGTACTCGCTGGTGACGAACCTTTCTTTCGCGGCCTGCCCATTCCCTCCAACGGGATTTTCTGGGCTTCCCTGGGGCTGATGCTGGAATTTCCCAAATACCACGATTATTTCGAAATGATATATTCCACCAAAAACCTGGTGATTCTCGGCGTGTTTATGGCCGGAATGATGGTCATCAACCTGCCCATGTTTTCACTCAAAATGAAGAACCTGAAATGGAGCGATAACTGGTACCGCTATATCTTTGTTTTACTGGCCGTCGTTCTGCTCATCACGTTAAATGTCTACGGACTGGCCTTAACCATTCTGCTTTACATTATCCTTAATGTGATTTTTTACCTGGCAAAAGTTAAGCTCTGATCTTTCTACGTATCAATCCTGTTTTGCGTGGGTAAAATACTTATCCACCGGAAGCTGTTTTGCTGATTTTTTCCTGTTTGATTTTCCAGGCAGATTTCAGCTTCGTATATAATTGTTTGATTGTAAGAAAAGAAAAGCCTCTGAAAACGGAAGAAATATTTTCCCGAGGGAAAGATTAATAATACGCCATGACAAATTGACTTCCGAAACCAGAGGCTAATATCTTATATAACACGCTTTAGCAAGTGTCATTCTTTACACTTGTAACATAGTTAACAACAAAGGGGGAAAGTTGTTTTTAAATCAGAAAATAAATTGAATTTTTCTATTTCAACGGAGCGGCAAATTTTAATACATCGGCTTCCGTAATTTCGTTGTTGCATAGAATGATCAGTCGCTCAATCACATTTCTGAACTCGCGGATATTACCGGTCCAGTTAATTTTTTGCAATTCCGCACTTGCAATTTCATT
>JBKDZK010000396.1:0-12307 GCA_047971205.1 Draconibacterium sp. | reverse complement strand
TTGAGAAGATATAATCTGATATTATCGGTCGATCCTAAGTTTTTACGGTTGCGAATCAAATCAAAAAAAATGTCCTGAATGGTATCCAATACAATATCTTCATCAGCTGTAAATTTTTTTCCGTAATTGAATAAAAAATCCACGTGACGATCATAAATTTCAGAAACGGCGTAATCTTTCCCTTTTTTGAAATTCTCCCACAGATTATAGTCCTCTCCCATAAAAGACACTTCAGTGGGATAAAGATAGAAATAGATTAGAACTGGGGAGGGGAACTTGAAAATGAGCGATTGTTAATTTCACATTTGATAATGAACGAAATAAAAGATCAGGTAACAATTGGTCGTACCGGTCTTTTTTTTCCGCGCGTTGCAACACAATTAATAGTTTGATCCGGCTAAAAATAAAGAGTATAAAAGCAAGCTGTTGAATATATTGTATCACAATCGTGTGTTTTTTTGGATGCTTAAGCTTATATTTGATAGGCATTCAGCTGTGATTTTCACAGCATTGCATACACCGTAAATCGGATAAGCTAAACCAACAATGACTAAAAAATATCCTTAAAGGTTATCGGTAGGAGGTGCATTTCTCCGCTTGTTTTGCCGGGCGGCAGAATCGCAGTGTTACGCAGGAAGTCAGAATTTATTCAGCAATATTCAGGTGCTAAGAACCAATAAATAAACCAAATAAAATCTAAGTCGATGAAACAAATTTTAGTATTACTTGCCGTCATTGTAATCGCAGGTCAGGTAAGTTCCCAAACCTCGTTCGATGGGTTGAATATGAACATGGGCAATATTTACCGTCTGTCAAATGCCGAGACAAGATCGATCAGTCCCGAGAATTTTACCGGGGAGAAAGGCAAGGGAGGCATGGCCTCGCCGGAAGATAAGGGGATCAGAAACAAAGCCAATGCTGCCGAGGTGGCACGCGACCTGGGGCAAGGCTGGAAGGTGAATCCGTTTATCATTATCAAACCGGGAGAGACCTTTACCCTGGCCGAAATTGACGGGTCGGGTTCTATTCAGCACATTTGGATGACGCCCACCGGTAACTGGAGATTCTCCATTATTCGCATGTACTGGGACGACGAGAAAGAACCTTCTGTTGAATGTCCGGTAGGCGATTTTTTTGCCATGGGCTGGAATGTTTATGCGCCGCTTTCGTCGCTGGCCGTTTGCGTGAATCCGGGTAGTGCTTTTAATTGTTATTGGCCGATGCCGTTCCGTAAAAAATGCAGAATAACCATGGAGAACATCAACGACAAGGATGAAATGAGGCTGTATTACCAAATCGACTATACTTTAACGGAAGTGCCTGATGATGCGGCTTACTTTCATGCCCAGTTCCGGCGCAGTAATCCGAATATGACGTCAGTTCATACCTTGCTGGATGGCGTAAAAGGACAGGGCCAGTACGTGGGAACCTACATTGCGTGGGGCGTGAACAACAACGGCTGGTGGGGCGAAGGCGAGATCAAGTTTTTCATGGACGGTGATTCCGAATTTCCGACGATCTGCGGAACCGGTGCCGAGGATTATTTTTGCGGGTCGTATAATTTCGACCGCGAGGGGCAATACCAGGAATTCTGCACACCGTATGCCGGCCTGCACCAGGTGGTCCGCCCCGATGGTACTTACAAATCGCAACAGCGTTTTGGCTTGTACCGCTGGCACATTCTCGACCCGATTCGCTTTAAGAAAGATCTAAAGGTAACGATTCAGGATCTGGGGTGGCGCCACGGACACCGTTATTTACCTCAAAAATCCGATATATCTTCAGTAAGCTACTGGTACCAGGCTGAGCCACACGCTGCTTTTCCCAAACTTCCTTCGTGGCAGGAACTGGAAGTAAATTAATGCTTGAATTATGCTACACTTTTTTAAATTCGCAATCATCTGGATTGGACTGGCGGGGCTGATTTCCTGTTCATTCAATTCGAACAGGAAAAACTCAAAAACGGAGACAATGGAAAGTTTTGACAGAGGGACTTATGGCTATGATGTAGCTTTTTTTCAGAAAAATAACATCGACTACCTTGAATTGACCGTTAACGGCTCGTCGGGCAAGGTTTTGATTATTCCCGATCTTCAGGGAAGAGTAACGACTTCCACAGCTGAGGGTAACAATGGGAAAAGTTTTGGATGGATCAACTACGATGTGTTTCAGTCGGGTGAACGCAGCGCTCAATTTAACCCCTTTGGTGGTGAGGAACGGCTTTGGCTGGGACCGGAAGGCGGTCCTTTCTCCATTTATTTTAAACCCGGAACTGAGCAGGTTTTTGCCAATTGGGTAGTGCCGAAAGAATTGGATACCGAACCTTACAGAATAGTTGAACAAGGGCTGAGCAAAGCGCTCTTTCAAAAAGAATTTTCGATCGAGAATGCTTCCGGGACGGTGATGGATATGGAGATTCAGCGTTCGGTGGAAATACTTTCAAAAGAACATACGGAGCAAGCTCTGGGTATGACCTTGAATGACGAATTGAGTTTTGTGGCTTTTGAATCGGTGAATAGCTTGTTAAACCTGGGGGCGAATGATTGGAATTCTACCGACGGAGTTTTGTCCTTGTGGATGCTTTGCATGTTTAACCCATCGGAGCAGGGAGTGGTGTTTGTGCCCTACAAAACCGGAAGTGTTGAGGAGCTGGGAAAAATTGTGACCGATAATTATTTTGGTGAAGTTCCGGCAGACCGCTTGATTGTAAAAGACGGAACCATTTTCTTTAAAGTTGACGGGAAATACCGGAGTAAAATTGGTGTTCCTCCCATGCGTGCGCTGCCGTATTGCGGAAGCTACGATCCGATCAGCAAAGTGCTGACCCTGCTTTGGTATTCAAATCCCGAAAGGCCCGGAAAATATGTAAACTCGGTTTGGGGCGATCAGGACGACCCTTTGAGCGGGGATGTTGTAAACTCGTACAACGATGGGCCAACGGACGACGGTTCGGTAATGGGGCCGTTTTATGAGATCGAAAGTTCATCGCCCGCAGCCATGTTAAAATCGGGAGAGAAGTTGTCGCACACACAACGCATTTTTCATATTACCGGCAACGAAAAATACCTGAGTGAGATCACCGAATCGATGTTTAACCTTACAATTGAGGAAATAAAAGAAGCGTTTTAATACCGAATTTCAATCACCTGCTATTGAACTAAACATGGAAAAACACCGCGTAATTCCAAAAGGCATTTTGTGGCCTTTTATTTTCTAGTTAATGATTAAAACCCGGCAATTTCATTGCAGCTACTTTTAGTTTCTATAAATTTTAAATGAGTAATGCAGTAGCAGTGCAGAGATATGAGTATTGAGAAGTAAGCCAAAAATGATACTTTTTCTTATCTCAATACTCATTACCCAATACTTATGTCTTTATCACTTTCTTTTGAATTTCATTCAATCTTAAACCTATGTACTTCCAGTGCATAGTGTTTTAGTTCACTTGTGTTGCTGTTTCTGCGTGAGCGATACAGTTGCGGTGTCTTTTCCTTAATCAATGATCAAAGTTCTTCCTGTATTCCAGATAGCAGAAGGTGTTCGTTCCGTTTACTTTGTTTTCAGTAGGTTTGTATTGCATTGAATACAGCGATAAAAATATTCATGTGTTTTTCCGTTACACATATCCAAACCTTTCCTGTTCTTTCAATTTCATTTAAACGTTTTCAGAGGTTGGGCTTGATGTTGTTTTAGATGTCAGGCCCAGCTTGGAGTTGATCTTTTCTTTTTGCTCTATTGGATAGTCTTTGGGGACTTTTTCTGTTTGCTTTTTAATTTGTTTGGAATCGGACTGTTGTGTTTCGATTTGTATCGGAAATTAAATTAAAAGGGAAAAAGGAAGAAAAAATGAAATAAAATGTATTCTTTATTATTCCTTTTGTGTATCTTTGTTTTCGTTTGTGAGCTACAAAGGAAAGAAAAGGAAAAGATGGAGTATCTTTTGTTTCGTTTTTTGAGGTATTTTATTTTAAAAAAATACAGTGAGCATGAAAAGAGAAGGCTTGGCCGAAAAGATTGGTTCCGGAAAGTATGAAAGTGATATTTTGGTGATCGGTGGGGGAGCTACCGGTTTGGGGATAGCAGTTGATGCCGCCGCGCGTGGTTATCGCGTTGTGTTGCTTGAGCAGGATGATTTTTCAAAAGGCACATCAAGCCGGAGTACTAAACTTGTTCACGGCGGAGTGCGCTATCTTGCACAGGGCGATGTTCGTATGGTGATTGAAGCCCTTCGGGAGCGCGGTCGTATGCGCCGCAATGCGCCTCACCTGGTTCGCGACATGCGTTTTATTATTGGCAATTACAAGTGGTGGGAGCGCTCGTTTTATACGCTTGGTCTGACCTGTTACGATTTGCTCTCCGGAAAGTTGGGATTGGGACGTTCTCTGCCGCTTTCAAGCTCACGCATAAAAAAAGAAATCCCGGGATTGAAACAGGACGGATTGATGGGCGGCGTGGTTTATCATGACGGTCAGTTTGACGATTCGCGGATGGCCATCACTTTGGCGCAGACAGCTTTTGATCATGGAGGTGTTTGTCTGAACTATGCTCGTGTTAACGGGTTGGAGAAAGACAGCAGTGGTCGGGTTTGTGGCGTTCGTGCAGTGGATTTGTTGGGTGGCCATGAATTTACGGTCAACAGCCGGGTGGTAGTCAATGCTACGGGTGTTTTTATTGACGATGTGATGGGTATGGACAGCCGTCAGGCGAATAAGAAAGTACGTCCGAGTCAGGGAGTTCACCTGGTTGTTGACCGAAAGTTTCTTGGAGGCGATTCAGCGCTGATGATTCCGAAAACAAGAGACGGACGTGTATTGTTTGGCGTTCCGTGGCACGACAAAGTGGTGTTGGGGACGACGGATACTCCGTTGAATGAGGCATCGCTGGAGCCCTGTGCCCTGGAGGAAGAAGTTGATTTTATTCTGGATCAGGCAGGGCAGTACCTGGCCAAACAGCCAACGCGCTCCGATGTGCTCTCTGTTTTTGCCGGTCTTCGTCCGTTGGCAGCTCCTACAAACGGAGATGGTCAGAAAACGAAAGAAATCTCCCGTAGTCATAAGATTTACCAGGCTGATTCAGGTCTTTTGACCATCACCGGAGGAAAATGGACGACCTATCGCGAAATGGCGGAAGAGGTGGTTGACCGGGCGATTGGCATCGGGGGACTTTCGCGTCGCAAGTGTGTTACGGCCAATATGAAATTACATGGTTATGCTGTTCAGGAACCGGAGAGTGGCTGGGATTATGTGTATGGAAGCGACCGGGAAAAACTGCGCCAGCTGGAGCTGGCTGATGCTGCCAATAAAGAATTGTTGCACCCTGACTACAGTTTCCGGGTATCGCATGTGTTGTGGGCAGTAAGGGAAGAGATGGCACAAACGGTGGAAGATGTGCTGGCAAGGCGCGTAAGAGCTTTGTTTTTGGATGCGCGTGCTGCCATGGAGATGGCTCCGCGTGTTGCTTCAATTCTGGCGAAAGAATTGGGTAAGAACAATGAATGGGCCCGTGAACAGGTTGCTGTATTTAACCAGCTCGCAAAATGTTATCTTATTTAAGCTTTTTTTATTCCAGTTTTAATGGAAGTGTAATGAATCGAAACTATTATTGCAACTTGAAACCAAAAAGTAATCAGAAATGAAAATAGTAAACAGTAAAACGTTTCTTTCAAAAATGTTTGTCGTGAGCATTTTCCTGCTGGCGGGATGTTCAGTTACAGAGCGCCCGGTTAAGCATAATTATCTTGAGTTCAAATCGGCAAAAGAGATCCAGGAGTTTTTTCGCTACAAAGAAGGCAGTTCAATTATTGTGAGCGGGCATCGTGGAGGGCGCGAAAAACATTTTCCTGAAAACAGTATTGAAGGCTTTCAGAATGTATTAGAGCAAATGCCTGCATTTTTTGAAATTGATCCCCGACTGACAAAAGACAGCGTTATTGTTTTGATGCATGACGTTACACTGGACCGTACGACAAATGCAACGGGCCGGCTGGCAGACTACACCTGGGAGGAATTGCAGGATGTTCGTTTAAAGGATAGTGAAGGGAATGTTACGGATTGCCGCATTCCGACCCTGGAGGAGGTGATTGTGTGGAGTAAGGGAAAAACGGTTGTTAACCTGGATAAGAAAGATGTGCCTTTGGAAATGGTTGCGGAGTTGATTGAAAAACACCGGGCCGAAACTCATGTGATGCTAACGGTTCATAACGGCGAGCAGGCAAGGTTTTACTACGATCGTTTCCCTGCAATTATGTTTTCTGCTTTTTCGCGAAATGAAAAGGAGTTTGAAGACATGATGGCTTCAGGTGTTCCGTCAAATAATATGATTGCTTATGTGGGGCGTACAATTGATGAGTCGAATAAGGAGATTGTAGAAAAGTTGCGTGCAAAAGGAATTCGTTGCATGGTGTCGTATTCTCCAACTCATGATAAATTGAAAACTGCAGAAGAGAGAAAGGAAGCTTATCAGGAGTCGTTAAAAGCCAATCCGGATATTGTGGAGTCGGACTTTCCGACCGAAGTGTTTGGGTTGCTTAAGTGAGCGATTTTCTGATTGTATTCCGGTAGATAAAAATATATAGACTTCCCAGGCGAATAGGTATTTGAGCTTAATGTAGACTGAATAGGGATATTGTTCTAACAACAGCGTCCTGGTATTGTATAGACCAATAAAAATTAAATATGAACTTTTATGAAGAGAGCATTTGTGTTAATTCTATTAGTTACAGCCTTGCTGTATTATGCTTGCGATAATTTTGATGATCCGGCAATTCCGGAGATCAATAATTGCAGCTTGTCTTTGACAAATGTGGAAGGAATTCCGTTGTCGAATGTGTGGGTAAAGGTTTATTATTCTGATAATAAGCCTGATTTCGTAGTTGATTCTACATTTACGTCGGTTCTTGGCAAAGCTAGTCTTCAAAGCCTGGAGCCAAGAGATTATATTCTGAAAGCGTTTAGAGAAAATGGAGAGGAGCTGGGGGCAACAGGGATTGTTGTAACCAGGGATAATGCCTCGAATAATATTGAATGGGAACTCGATGTTTTTGTCGACAATTACACTTTCACCGTAATATTGGTTGATAATAAAGATAAACCGATTGTTGGCCGTAAAGTGGAATTGTTAACGATGGACGGAGGTGATCCGGTTTCTTTAAAAGAGGGGCTTTCCGATGCTGAGGGAAAAGTCGCGTTTGCCAAAACAGTTGCCGGAACCTATAATGTATATGTTTACGACGATAATAATATCTCGGTTTTTGCCCAGGCTGTTTCAACTGTAGGAGCAGGCGAAAGCAATTCGGAAACCTTCCTGATTCAGAAGATCTATCATAATTCAGATATTGTTATTACAGGTTTTGTTCATGATCCTAGAGGATCAGATAGTCCTGTAACAGGTGCAGTTTCAGGAGATGGTCTTGTTCATCCCGGACAGTATGAATATGTGCAGCTTATGGCTTTAAAAGACATTAATTTTGCTGAGAATAATTACAGCGTTGTATTTACCAATACTACATCGCCAACTGAGCACGGATGGGCTGAAGGCTTGTATGATGAAGCAAGTAAAAAAGTGTATCAGATTAATCTGACAACAGGTTCGGTGAGTAAAGGACAATATTTCTATGTCGGAGGTAGTGCGCGTGCTATTTGTAGTTACTATCAGTTAACAGTCAGTCCTCAGTTAGATCCGGGTATTTTCTGGGGAGTTGATTATGCTGCACAGGCCGGAGGAAATGGTAACGGCGCTGCGAAAAGTGGAAGCGGGCTTTTGGGCAATGGCAGTGGAAAATCACAATCTTCGGTTACGAAAAGTGCTCCGGATGGAATTGCTGTTTTCAAAGGAATAAATGTGGATGAAAATACAGTTCCGACTGATGCGATTTTCTTTGGAACCTCTGTTACTTATCAGGCTTACCAAATGCCCGACAATGATGTTTACAGTCGGACAAACTCGGACACAGGTGAACAGCAAACTTTATTTGGCGAGGGCACGAATACTTATCTGTTCCCGGTTGGTGCTCAGGATGTAGGTACTTTTATTAAACTTGGAGGAACGGTTACATCAACTGAATGGCTTACCCCAAGAAGTGGAACCGTTTTCTTGTTCAACATGAAAGATTATCCGGGTGCATCTACTGCCGATATTGAGAATTCAGCAGACTGTACAGTGTTTGTAGATAAGTAGTATCAATAAATTCTATTCTTTAACATCATGAAATTAGTGAGTAAAATAAATAATATAATAGTTGGTTCAGCTATCTTCATCTTACTGGCAGGGAGTTTGACGCTCCGTGCCGAAGAGAATGGATATTCTTATCCGTCGACGGCTGTAGCTCAGCAAAACCTAACAGTATCGGGTGTTGTTGCGGATGATAAGGGAGAACCTCTTGTGGGGGCATCTATTCAGATTGTAGGCACCAGCATTGGTGCGGTTACCGATTTGGAGGGAAAATATAGTATTCAGGTTCCTGATAAAAATTCAAAGTTGTCTTTTTCGTATATCGGTTATAAAACAGTTACGATTGACGTAGCTGGTCGTTCCTTGCTTAACGTGACACTTGAAAGTGCATTGTCTGATATCGATGAGGTAGTTGTAATTGGTTATGGTACAGCCAAGAAAAGGGATTTGATTGGTGCGGTTGATCAGATTACTTCAGAAGCTTTGGAGAATCGTTCAACACCGAGTATAACCCGTAGTTTGCAAGGGCAGATTCCGAACCTTAATATTACGATGAGAGACGGAAAGCCCAACAGGGAAACGAGTTACAATATTCGGGGAGAGACTTCGATCGGGGCCGGTGGTAGCGCTTTGATTTTGATTGATGGCGTTGAAGGAGATCCAAGCACATTGAACCCTCAGGATGTTGAAAGTGTGTCGGTACTAAAAGATGCTTCCTCAGCAGCTGTCTATGGAGCACGGGGTACATTTGGGGTTGTTCTGATAACCACCAAAAGAGCAAACAAGGGAGTGCTAAAAGTGAACTACGATGGCAGTGCATCTTTCCTGACAAGAACGGTAGAGCCTTCATTCGTAACAAATGGATATGAGTGGACGACCTCGTTTTTAAATGCATATTATGGCTACAACGATTACTCTGCTTCTGATCCAACTTCCATTAATAACGTTTTTCCTTTTACCCGTTCGTGGTACGAAGAATTGAAAAGGAGAAATGATAATCCGGAGCTTCCCCGCGTGAGGGTAAACAGTGACGGAGAATATGAGTATTTTGGAAATACTGACTGGAATCAGCTACTCTACAAAGACTGGACCCAGGGGACTGATCACAAACTGAGTATTAATGGCGGAAGCGATGTGGCAAGTTATTATGTGTCGGGAAGATATTTTGCACAGGATGGTATTTATCGCTATAACTCCGACGATATGAAAAGGTACAATTTTAGGGCGAAAGGACAGATCAAGGTAAGCCCGAAATTGACCATTGATAATAACTTCTCGATGGATTATAACAAATATCATTATCCGTTGATGTCTTATGCCGATGAGTTGGTACAGCGAAATCTTGAACACCAGGGGTATCCTATGGCGTTAATGTTTAATCCGGATGGAACCTATACATACTCTTCTATTTATAACGGGGTAGGTGATTTTCATAATAAAACTTCTTTTCAGGATGATAATACATTGAATGTGCGAAATACAGTAGGTGCTACTTATATGCCTGTGAAAGATGTCTTAACGTTCAAAGGAGATTTCACCTATAGCTATAAAGACTATCAACGTACCCGGGTTAACCGGTATGCACCGTACAGTGAAGGCCCTGAGCTTTTTGCAGAGAAGGGACAGTCGCTGAGAAGGATGTGGAACCAGGAAACAAATTATTTTGCTTCGAACCTGACAGGTAACTATACCCCGAATTTGGGCGAAAATCATTCGCTGAATATTTTGGTGGGAGGAAACGTCGAGTCCTCGAAAAGAAGAAACCTGTACAACAGGCGTGATGGATATTTGTATCCCGATAAACCCAATTTTATTTTAATGGACGGGATAAATTATGTGATGGAAGAAAGAAGTGTCGACTGGGCTTTCATCGGCTTGTTTTTCAGAGCAAATTATGCTTATAAAGGAAAATATTTGTTTGAGGTTAGCAGCCGTTATGACGGTTCTTCCAAATTCCCTTCCAATGAGCAGTGGGGGATTTTCCCGTCAGCATCTTTTGGTTGGCGCATTTCTGACGAAGGTTTTATGGAAGGAACCAAGAGCTGGCTTGATAACCTGAAACTAAGAGCTTCGGCCGGTACATTAGGGAATGGTAACGTAAACCCGTATTCTTATCTCGAATTAATGGATGTTGGAAAAACTTCGTTGTTGCTGAATGGGGGCTTTCAAACGTTTACTGAATTGCCAACACTTATTCCGGATAACTTAACCTGGGAAAAAGCAACAACTTACGACATTGGTCTTGATGCCGATCTCTTTAAGGGAAAATTAAATGTAGGTTTCGATTGGTATAGAAGAAATACTACGGATATGTATGTTACTGGTCCCGATCTTCCGCAGGTATTGGGGGCAAGTGCTCCGAAAGGAAACTACGCCGACCTGAAAACACTGGGATGGGAATTGACGGTAGGATGGAAAGACCGGTTTGCTTTGGCCGGAAGTGATTTTTCGTACAACGTAAAGTTTATGCTTTGGGATAGTCAGAGCTGGATTACTAAATACCTGGGGAATGAAAACATTTTGCTCAGTTCTTATTATGAAGGTCAGAAGCTGGGCGATATTTGGGGCTATACCGTTGAAGGTTTGTTTACTAGTCTCGAAGAGATTGCAGCCCATGCCGATCAGTCAAAAATTCCGGTGTCAAAAGGTAAAATGCTTCTTCCCGGCGATTTGAAATTCAAAAACCTGGATGATGATGATGTTATTTACCGGGGAGCCAATACTCTGAATGATCATGGTGATTTAAGTATTATTGGAAATGATCAGGCACGTTACCAGTTTGGGTTTAATATGGGAGCCAATTATCGTGGGTTTGGAGTGAGTGCATTCTTCCAGGGAGTTGGTAAAAAAGACTGGTATCCTGACATTGAATCCGGATATTTCTGGGGACAATACAACCGTCAGTATGGGTATTATCCAACTGACCAGGTTGGAAATATGTGGATTGAAGGTGTAAATGAAGATCCCAATGCCTATTGGCCAAGGTTGAGAGCCTATATGTCGAATTCAACCAGCAAGCCAATGGGGGTTAAGAATACCCGCTATTTGCAGGACGCAGCCTATGTTCGCTTAAAAGCTGTTACTCTTGATTATACTCTGCCGGCCGATTTAGTCTCTAAAATGAAACTTACAGCTGTGAAATTTTATGTGACAGGTGAAAATCTATGGACCTGGACAGGTTTGACAAAACATACCACCAATTTTGACCCGGAAGTAATTGAATCCGGTGACCCGGATCAGGCAAATAATACAAATAGAGAAAATGGTTACAGTTATCCGATGTTGAAGAGTGTCACTGTTGGGGTTAATATCACATTCTAAATAAAAGACTTATGAAAAAAGTATTATATATATTGGTTGCCATAAGCACTGTTTTTACTGCTTGTGAGGATATGTTGGAAAAGGAGCCAATACATCAGTTAAATGCTTCTACATTTTTTAGTTCTGAAAATGATCTGAAAATATACTCTTATTCATTTTATGAAGATAACCTGCCTTCGGCCAATGATATTGCCAGGGGCGACGGAACTTCGGATTATGCCGCAATTAATAGTCCTTCCACCTTTCTTTCCGGCGAATGGAGTTCGATAGATCAGTCGGGATGGGGAGTTGGTAACTGGAGCGCCTTGCGAAACATTAACTATTTTCTGGAAAATGCGTCTGAAGCTCCTGTTTCAGAAGATGTGCTGAATCATTACATTGGCCTGGCAAGATATTGGCGTGCTGTGTTTTACCTCGACAAGGTTCAGACTTTTGGTGCCGTTCCATGGTACGAGAATGCATTGGATCCCGATGATCCTGAATTAAATAAGGCGCGGGATAGTCGTGAGTTTGTAATGGGAAAAGTATTGGAAGACATTACTTTCGCTGCCACGCATATGAAGGAGACCAAAGATACCTACAGCAGTTTGGTAAACAGGTTTACTGCGTTGGCCATGAAATCGAGAATATGCCTCTATGAAGGTACTTACAGAAAGTATCATGCCGAGCTTGGGCTTTCGGATGCAAATACCTGGTTACGGGAAGCTGCCAGTGCTGCGAAAGAATTGATTGATTCGGACCAGTACGGCTTGTACAATACCGGGAACCCCGAAAGTGATTACCGTGACTTATTTGTTGCAGAAGATTTGGCCGGAAT
>JBKDZK010000395.1:0-3513 GCA_047971205.1 Draconibacterium sp. | reverse complement strand
ATAAATTGATAAATATCAGCCCTGTCCCGTTGTTTTAAAAACTCGCTTTCAAATGCTTCCACATTTGTTGAGTCTGGAGCTAAAACGCTTGACAAACCTTCGGGGGATTTGGTCACCAAGGGAATTTGCCCAAAGAGGCGTACCAGATTAAAATAGGTATAAGCCCGTCAAAATCTAACTTCTGCCTCGTACCTGTTTTTTATGGTTTCGTCAAGCGTTGACTCTTCCAAGGCACTTAATACTGCATTTGCCCGGCTAATGGCAACGTAATACCTTTTCCACAGTTCCCAGGCATCTCCAAAATCATTTTCGTAGGTGAGGGTTTGTTGCCCGGGACTCCAGTTGTGCCTCATTACCCCCCCGGTAAGTTCTGTTGTATAAAACAATCTCCACCAAATATTTAAATCCTGAATCCCGTCATAAACCCCAACCAGGGCTGTGGTAACATCTCTTTCGCTTTGAAAGAAATTATTTGGGGTTATGGTTGAAAAGACTTCTTCTTCAACCAATGAATCGCAAGCCCCAAACATGATAAGTATTGCAAACAGATATATTAATTTTTTCATTTTTCTCGAATTTATTGGTTAGAACGTAATATTTAATCCCATAGTGAAACTCTTTGGTACCGGGTGTGCCGCCCTATCTATCCCATAATCGACATTACTGTTCACCGAGCTCACATCCGGGTCCCATCCCGTGTATTTCGTAAATGTGTAAAGGTTTTGCACACTAAAATAAATACTCGATTGCGAGAATAAGTTTTTCAAAGGAAGGTTATAAGAAAGCATCAGGTTCTGAATCCTTAAGAATGTCCCATCTTCAATCAACACATGTTTTTGCGGATCGGCTCCCAATGCTGCATATTCAGCGTCCGGGGTATTTTTTGTCCAATAATTTCTTGTAACAACACCATTATTAATTGACAATAACTCGCGCGACATGTTATTGCGTACATTAAGTGTATTTACCATATAGCCTTTTGTTTGGTTATATATTTCGCCACCAACATTGCCGTATAAAAACATACTCAAAGTGAAGTTTTTCCAGCTAACTTCATTGTTCATACTAAAAGAAAAATCAGGTTCCGGGTTAAAGATTATCCGTTGATCTTCTCCGGTAATTTTATAGTCTCCATCTATATCCACCCTTCTGTAATCACCAATTTGTGCACCACTAATCGGTACTCCGTCGGGGTCGCTATAGGCATCCAAATCAGCCTGATTGCGAATGATCCCATCTATAACATAGCCCCTGTCGGCCCCTGTTGGGTACCCAATTTTCCAATCCTGTGTCGGGTCTGTTAGTTTGGTAATCCTATTCCTGTTCTGAAAGATGCTGGCAGTAGCATTCCATTTCACCTCTTTATCAATAATACGGGCATCAATATTCAATTCCCAGCCTTCATTTTCCAATTCGCCGGTATTCATGGTAGCGGAACTAAACCCGGAAGTTTCAATTAACGATACCCCTAACAATAAATCAATCGTCTTCTTTTTGTAGTAATCAAAATTCAGGGTAAAACGGTCAAATATCCCAACATCAAGCCCCACATTAAAGGTTTGGGTTGTTTCCCATTTTAAGTCTGAATTTTCAAGGCGGGCTGCTGCTACCCCGGATGCGATGGAATTTCCAATTGGGTAATTTGCCAGGTTAAAGGTTGCCATCGAATTGTACAAGCCAATATTTTGGTTACCGGTTTCTCCCCAACTTGCACGTATTTTTCCATAAGTCAGCCAGCTTACCCCTTCCATAAAAGCTTCTTCCGAAATCCTCCATGCACCTGCAAATGAAGGAAAGAAGCCCCATTTATGGCCTTCTCCAAATTTTGAACTTCCGTCGTAACGTCCGGTTGCCGTTAAAAGGTATTTACCGTTAAGGACATAATTTATCCGCCCTAAACCCGACGCCAACGACCATTTTGTTTTATTTGATTGAGGTGTCCCATATGTTGTTGCTGCTCCCAGATTATTATACAAAAAAGCATCGGTAAAAAAATCGGTGGCACTAGCACCCAACCTTTCGTAAACTTCCTGCTCATAGGTGAAACCTCCAACAACATCAAATTTATGTATCCCGAATTCTTTTTTATAGGTTGCTATATTTTCATTTATAATATAAGTATTGTCCTGGATATTCAGACTTGCCTCACCGTTTGATAACCGTCCGTATTGAGTAGTAGTAGGGTCGTAGTAATAATTTTTCCTGTTCCTGATATCTCCACCGATACTAAATTTGACCGACAGGTCTTTTATTGGCTTAACAGTAAGGTAGATATTGCCAAAAGCCCTGTTTGTACGAAGGAAATCTTCTACTTCTTTTGCCTGGGCAAGCGGGTTCTCCAACGTTTGTGTAGCCGGAAGGTTATTTATCTGGTAGTCCCCGTCTTCTGTATAAACGGGAAGAGCAGGCGACATTTTAATTGCCTGGTTAATAATGCCCCCCCGACCTTCCATACCTGTATTTTCTCCTGAGCTTGTTTTAACATCGTGGCTTAAAAACAGGTCCATTCCGGCATCCAGCCAGTTGGTAATATTGGACGTGATTGCCGATTTGATGTTGATACGGTCATATTTCCCGGAAATCATCAGCCCTTTATGGTTTAGATAACTTGCCGACATTGCATAGGTACTTTTTTCGTTTCCACCATTTACCGAAATCAAATGGTTTTGCACTATTCCTGTCCTGGTAATTTCATCAAACCAATCTGTTCCATTACCTGCCTGTTCCGGTGAAGGACGGTCATAAGATGAGCCGTTGTACCAAACGCTAGCAGGATCCATCCCTGGATTCTGTGCCAATTCCCACTCACTATAGAAAGTAGCAAATTCTTCCCCGTTCATCAAATCAAGCTCTCCCGGGATCGTTTCAAAAGTCATCCGTGTGCTATAGGTAATTTCGGGCTTTAAACTTGCTTTTCCTTTTTTGGTAGAAACCAGTATTACTCCGTTAGCCCCCCTCGAACCGTAAATTGCGGTTGATGAAGCATCCTTTAAAACCTCCACAGATTCAATATCCTCAACCGGAATAGTTCCGATATTGCTTAATGGAATACCGTCAACAATGTAAAGTGGCTGGGAACTACTGTTTACCGAATTGTGCCCCCTGATAATTATAGAAACGCCGCCGCCGGGTGCCGATGATGTGTTGCGTACCATAACCCCAGAAGCTTTGCCCTGTAGGGCCTGCCCCAGGTTTGTACTTGGCCGTTCCAACAGTTCTTGTGCTTTTACCGATGAAACAGAGCCCGTTAGGTCGCTTTTTCTCATGCTACCATAACCAACGGCAACTACTTCGTCGATCCCGATAGCATCTTCCTTCAATGCTACATCGATAGTCGATTGCTCCCCCACTGGAACTTCAAGAGTGCGGAACCCGATAAAAGAAAATACAAGGGTCGTGCCCGGACTTATCTGGAGGGAGTAAGCCCCATCCATATTGGTTACAGTACCCGTGGTTGTGCCTTTAACGAGCACATTGACCCCAGGCAAAGGTTCTCCTTGACTGTCGGAAACC